>JAUWIR010000634.1 GCA_030605265.1 Pseudomonadota bacterium
AAATAATCGTGCCATTCACAATAATATCAGCAATAAATTCACCTACACTCTGATTTTCATAGTAGACTGTAATAGGTTTTTGTGATTCCGCATTAAGGCCGCATTTACGCAGTTCTATAAGCATACATTTCTCATAAATACTTTCAAGAAAGCCAAATCCTATCTTATTATAAACATGATATGCACACCCAATAATTTGTTCTGTCAATTCTCTATGTTCCATATAACCTATTTAGATTAACTGGATTAAAATCCTGTTTATCCTGTCAAATATTTTTTTTCATTAGTGAATCTAAGAATCTAATTGCACAGGTTTTAATTTTTCAATTCTTTTACAAAGGCGTCAAGCCGCCGGAAAGTATCCTGTTGGTATTTATAGGGCATAAGTACTTCAAAGCAAGGGACATCCTCTAAAATTTTTTCCAAATTCCGCCTCATCTTAGCCCAGAATTGATCAGTGGAATGACCTGGATAACTATAAAAATAGGCATCAAAATATTCATTAAACCGGTAGGCGGTCTCAAAGCGATTGATAGTAATCAGTTTCTTAAGAATTTCCTCTTTTTGGCATTCTTGGGGAGTTACCTTGTTTACATTGGTTTTCGTTAATAAAACAAGGGCTCGCAAAGAGGCTGTCGGGGATATGGTTACCTTTGGCAAAGCTGTTTGCAAAGGCACTTCGTGGGTAATATCGCCATATCCCAAAGTGGCCTTCAAAAGAAAACTTCTCCACCAAATTTGCAACCGGTCCCACCCGGGAATAGTTTTTTTCAACACCGGACTAGCTTCAAGATTATAAGAATGAAGCCTTAAGGGAGTTACGTATCCGTATACTTTTTTTGAAGCCAAAATGGTGTATTCATCTCCGATGAACAGTTTCCCCCGGCAAAGCCAATTAATCATGGAATTTGTTTTTCCCACACTGGGGGAAGCCGGAAAAATTATAGCCCCCAAATCATCAGCAATACATGATGAGTGAAGCATCACCAAGGCTTTTTCGTTTAACCGATAGCGCAATATAGGTTCTACAATAAATTTATAAAGCAACATATGAGACCAGCTATTTCCCTGAAAATAAATGTTTACTTGTTGATCACCTAATCCCTTAATAAACAATTTCCAGAAGGCTGTTTTGTATCGGTCCTTTACGTATAAGGAATCAAATCCAACATAATATTTTCTATTCACCGTGTAAAACCTTTGTCCTGAACTGAGGGGATTGGGGAAAGGCCCAATATGGATGGTGAGATCAAGTTTAGTGGGCTTTTCGAAAACTTCATAGAAAGCATATTGTTTGGTTAAATAGCTAAGCTCTTGCTTTTTTCCTGCAAAAGAAAAAGAAAAAAAATCATGAATTTTAAAATAGCGCTCCTGGAACATTATTTCCATCACTCTCTCTATCAGTTAAAAGTAATCGCTCAGAGGTTCCTGAACCTCTGAACTCTGAACCTCTGAACGGCTTCTTTAAAAGGATATCATCTATTTATGATAGTATTATGATATGGTAGGATATAAAAATATTTAAATCAAGCATTTCATCTAAAGAAGAATTATGTTTCAATTCAATCTGAAAAAAAAATCATCATATTTGCCGCCATATTTTTATTAATTATCAGCTGTTGTGTTATTGTGGCGGAATGGAGCCTTAATCAAAAGAGAGTTTACTCTGATGACCTACCAGGGGTAATGGAAATTCTTAACAAGCACCTTGAGGGCAGGACATCTTTTTATAAAGCGGAAATGCGCATGAGAACAAAATCAGGGGTCTTGAAGTGGATTATGGCCAGAGGGAAAATTGTTGAGCGGGATAAGGCCGGCAAGCCCCTTCGGATGACCGGAACACACTTGGATATTTCCGAGCGTAAACGGGGTGAAGAGGAGTTATTGCTTGCCAAGCAACAAATTGAGGAAGCCAATCGCCGTCTTAAAGAGATTATTGAACGTGCCAATCGCCTGGCTGAACAGGCGAAAGCTGCCAGTGAAGCCAAAAGTGAGTTTTTAGCCAACATGAGTCACGAAATCCGTACCCCCATGAATGGGGTCATTGGAATGACAAGTTTGCTGATGGATACGGAATTATCCAAAGAACAAAGAGAATATGCCATGGCCATTGACAGAAGCGCTCATGCTTTGCTGGCCATCATTAATGACATTCTCGATTTTTCCAAAATTGAAGCCGGGAAATTAGAGCTTGAATTCCTGGATTTTAATCTTCGAACAACCATAGAGGAAATCAATGATATGCCGGCTTTGTGGGCCCAGGAAAAAGGCCTGGAATTGCTCTGCCTAATTGAGCCGGAGGTTCCCATACTGTTACGAGGCGATCCGGGCAGGTTGTGACAAATCATAACAAATCTTATAGGGAATGCCATAAAATTCACCTCTGCAGGTGAAGTTATGCTTCGGGTAAGTGTTCATTATCAAGAGGAGAAGAAGATAAATACCTACTATAGATTTCCAGATAAATAGTTGCAGTAGATTTCCCATGCATCCACCCCTTTTTTAAAGGGGAGTTGAGGGTATTTTAGGTGCAAGTTAATTTCTGGAAATCTATAACTCAAAAAAAGAGATTGAGCCT
>JAUWIR010000640.1 GCA_030605265.1 Pseudomonadota bacterium
TATTCAGGAAGAGAAGGAAGAAAAATACCGGGGATTCCCTTTGGATGAAGGTGTAAAAACTCTTCCATGCGGAAAAGAAGGGGCCCGAGAAGATCAATGGCCGGAACATTATTTGTTAGAGCGCTTTGCAGCAAAGATTCTCGTAATGAAGGAGAGACCAAAGTATATACTATGATCCCGTTTAATTTTTTAGCCTCTTGAACAATCTCGGGTATTTTCCCCTTGGTCAGGTGAGGAAATTTTCGTAGATCTACCGAGACTTTAGGAAATTGGGCTAACACTGCTTCAGTAAGTAATTTGGCCGTTGTGGCGGTCCCATCTGAAACAATAAAAATAAAAAAAATTTTCATTTGAAAGAATACCCTTAACTATTTTTAGACAGGATAACAGGATTGAAAAGATAATTTTAAAACCTGTCTATTATTTACAATAACTTTTTGTATATAATTTCTTTCGGCAGCCATCATTAGCCAGTTTACGCTTTTTAATTCTTAAAATATCTCTCGCAAAGGGCGCAAAGGGCGCAAAGTTAAAAGCTTATAAAACACTTTGCGAGCTTTGCGCCTTTGCGAGAACATAAGTTTTTACCCTTGCATTTCCGTCTCAGTGAAGGATGCCATAAAATACCAGTTTTCTTCCGGAAATAGAATAAAAGTGTAAACTATTTTTCGAATTTAGCAAAGCAGATGATTTGTTAAGACCAAAAAATGATTTGATAATATCAGCTTAATAGCTGATTTATTAATAGCTCAACAGCCCAACAACTGATTTTTTATTAACAGCTGTTTTATTATCCTCTATAATGCTTGAAGTCGTCAAGGGAGAGATGGAGAAAAAGAGTATAAAATAATTGACAATATATGGTTTACAAATTAATATAAAAACAATTCAGAATTTTTTATATATGATGGAGGATCTCCCTTAAATGGAAAATAATAATGGAAAAATTTGGATGGATGGAGCGCTTGTTGATTATAATCAAGCTACCGTCCACGTATTAACTCATACTCTTCATTATGGATGTGGAGTTTTTGAGGGTATCCGATGCTATAAAACAGATAAGGGTACGGCTGTCTTTCGCCTTCAGAAGCATTTGGATAGGTTTTTCAATTCAGCTCATATTGTTCAAATGACCTGCCCCTTTACCCCTGAAGCTATTGCTGAGGCAATTAAAAAGACGATTGTTGCCAATGAACTTGAAGCGGGATATATTCGGCCTATTCTATTTTTAGGGCTTGGCGGATTGGGATTATATCCTAAAAACAACAAGGTACAAATAGCTATTGCTGTTTGGCCATGGGGGACCTATTTGGGAGAAGAAGGTTTAGAGAAAGGGGTCCGCATTAGGATCTGCTCTTATATACGGCAGCAGGCGAGTATCGGATTGCATACGGCTAAATTAACCGGTAATTACATTATAGCCCAATTGGCCAAACGAGAGGCGGTAAATGATGGCTATGACGAGGCCCTCTTGCTTGATCCTGAAGGTTTTATTGCTGAAGGACCAGGAGAAAATATTTTTATGATCAAGGAGGGGGTGTTATTTACTCCTCCCATTGATAATACTTTAGACGGTATTACCAGAAATTCCATCATTGAATTAGCCAAGAAAGAAAATATTAAAGTTCTTGTCAAACGATTCACCCGGGATGAGCTTTATATAGCTGATGAGGCCTTTTTTTGCGGTACTGCTGCAGAAGTTACTCCGATTCGCGAAATTGATGGCCGAAAAATTGGTAATGGCCGAAGAGGTGAAATTACTCATAGATTGCAGCAGATGTTTTTTGATGTGGTACATGGTCGAAATTCTGATTTTTCCCATTGGCTTACTTTTGTTTAGGAAAAAAATTTTCAGTATGAGTTTTTCAAATTGGCAAGGATTGGGTGACTATTGAAAAAAAAATTTCTTCTGGGCTTTATCATAAGTGCGCTTTGCCTCTTTTTAGTTCTGAGAAACGTTGATTTTACCCTTCTTGTGAAATCCCTGGTAACGGTCCGCTATTCCTATTTGTTGGTAACGCTTTTCTTCATTTTTGTATTTACCTTTTTCAGGGCGCTTCGATGGAAATATTTACTTGATCCATTAAAAAAAATTGGGATAGGAAATCTCTTTGAATTGGTCATGATTGGTTACTTAGCCAATAATATTTTGCCTGCCAGGATGGGGGAATTTATCAGGGCTGCTATCCTTGGGGAGACTGAGGGGATCAGTAAAATTTCTTCCTTTGCCACCATTGTCATGGAACGTATTTTTGATGTTATCACCTTACTGATAATTTTAGTATTTGCCTCTCAATATTTACCTTTGATGCAAAACCGTTATCAAGTGCCTCTCTTGGCTTTCATAACCTTTGGTTTCTTATTTCTTCTATTGTTCCTGGTTAAATATCAAAAGGAAAAGTTTTTTAAAACTTTTTCGAAAGTATGTGAACCAATTTCCCCAAAGATGTCCCATTGGGTACAGAAATCAGCCAACTCATTCATTGAGGGGTTAAAGGTCTTGGA
>JAUWIR010000031.1 GCA_030605265.1 Pseudomonadota bacterium
AGATAATGGATAAACCCCCACTGCCAAGAAGAATAATAAGTAAGCTAAACCAGAGTGTATGACTTTGCGTTTGATGAATAATCCGAGAAAATTTATCCAATGAAAGACCTACCCGAAAAAATCCCAGTACCTTTCCCTGAAAAATAAAGGGTTTGCTTATTTCATACACTGTTTTCCCGGAGGAAAGCTTTTGTAGTTTCGCTGAAGTCTTATCAAAGGGGATTTTTTCTTTAATAAGATCTGCGTAAGAAGATTCATCAGGTGCAATAATACTGTATTTATCCTTTAAAGATAGATCTTGAAAGAGGACATATTGAATTCCTTCCTGCTCGGCAATATCATTAATTATCTTTTTTAACCCGATCTCTCTACGGAACCTATCAATATAATGAGCATCTACGTGGATGATTATAGCGCCCTGAGAATTGTTTCGGGCAACAGCCACCCAAAATAGATTGCCTATCGTATGCTGATTCTCATTTAGTCCCTCCACAATGATTCTTTGTTCACCTCGCAAAATCGGATTAATACCTGAAGTAATAAACTGCTTCTGCCATGGCAATACATTTAAAATAGCCGGCGACAAAGGATTAATCGAATCGAACATTACCCTGCCTGAAGGATCTACCACTTGAAGGCGAAACAAATTATTTTTGCTTACAATTTTTTGTAAAGGAAGGCTATTATGCCCATTTTGTTCAATTAATAGATCTATGAGATTGGCATTATCCAATAAACGATTAATTAAAATTTCCTGAGACAGTATATTGGAAATGATGGCATTTTTTCCGCTTGTTTGTAAACTTTCCACCAAAGCATTCCCTTGATCATAGAGCACCTTATAAAGGGCCTGTTTCCCTTTTTGCAGTTGCCATAAACCATGAAATCCTACTACAATAATTAAAAGGAAAATACTGGCAGTAGCATAAATTAAGAAAAAATTTGGTTTCTTCATAAAAGAAAATTCATCTTTTTTAGAGGGGCCATCAATATGAGAAAGAAAACACATCTTTTTTTTATGAGGCCATCTATTTTGATTTTATTAATCTATTATACTTAGGAAATCCTTTCCTCTCAAGAAATAAGCAAATAATTTAATGAGTATGGAAAGAAAAAGGCGGGAAAAATCCCGCCTTTTTCTTTTTTTGTCTCCTTCGCACTGCAATGATTAATGATTTAAAAAATTATTTCTCCTTTCACCTCCTTTTTTTAATTAGTTGAGGAATAGCACGTTTGCTATTCCTCAACTTTTGGATTGTGGATTGGGTTTTGGATTTAAAGCAAAGATATTAAATAATTTTTAGTTAAAATAATTTTTTTTATCACCTCCCTGTCTCTTTCAGTTTTTTTTATCGTAAGCGTTATGTTTTATTATTAAAGCAAATAGTGTACCATCTCTCCTATCAATAGTTAAGTCATTAAAAATAAAGGCTTTATTGCTTAAAAGAAATGATACTGAGCAAACCAATTCGACAATTTTGACGAATTCAATAATTTATAGTTAACGAAAAGTAGCCTAAAAAAGGCGGTTCAAGGGAAGATGATCAAAGGATCGACATTATCAGGATAGATCGACAAAAATGTCTCCCAATTGGCAACAGGAGAAGGCAAATTGAAAAAAATTTTTGACAATAACCTTTCATTTCCAGTATCGTAATAATATAAAACAACATGAACTTTTGATTCTCAAAGGAAAATGAAAATTTTGTTTTACGAATTTTTTATGATTGTGAAAATTTTATCTTCTAACCCATTAAATTAATTTGGAAAAAAAAATAATTATAAAATGAAAGCACAGTAGATAATTTAGTTATTCACACAACAGAGAGGGGGATGATAAGAAGGGAAAAATAAATGAATTTTAAGGATGAGATATTATGACGCCAGAAAAAGAAAAAAAACTTTTAAAATCGGAAATTTCACGAAATTTCCTTAAAAAATGTATGAAAGACCTTGATAATTTTGACGCAGATCTTATGGCCATTATTGATCAATTAGAAGAAGATGCTCGCGGCCGAATTATTGATTCTTACCACCAAAATCTCAAGAAGGATTTTTCTTAATCCTGCTATTAATATTAGCATACCTTTTTGTTGTCGTGTACATAAGCATCCAGTAATTCTCCTTCGCGCTGTTCAGGTGGGCACAATTTAACAGCCTCACTCTGTAATGAATGTCATTCAACCAAAGCCTTCTTAAAATCCTGCAACTTAGCTCTACCCAGTAAACAAAGATTTCAAGTATCACAGACTTTTCCCATTGATTGTTTTATCTGTTGGAGATGGTTTATATAACTATTTGAAATTAGACAATTTTTTTCAAAATACCGAAAAGCTATTATCCTTTCAGATAAAAAAGAATTAGTTCTTACTTTTAATCGTACCCATAATCTAATAAGGGTTTATCCTTAATGAAAAAATATAGTTTTAAAAAAGGAGGGGTATTTCCAAAACAGGAAAAAAATCTTACTGCCCATCTTCCCATCAAAAAGGCGCCCCTTCCCTCTAAAGTTATTCTCCCTTTGCTTATGCATGCAGGGGCCCCGGCAGAGCCCTTAGTGAAAAAAGGGGATTATGTGAAAACAGGGCAAAAGATTGCAGATACTCCAATTTATATTTCAGCGCCTGTTCATGCTTCTATTACTGGTAAAATTGTTGCTATAGAGGAATCCCTTCACCCTATTGGGGGAAAATTTATTTCTTTTATTATAGAATCTAGAGGACAAGAAGAATGGGACCCAAAGATCGCTCCCCATCCTGATTGGGAAAATTTCTCTACCTCAGATCTCCTGAATCTTATTCGAGAAGCAGGCATAGTTGGGTTAGGAGGCGCCACCTTTCCAACGCATGTTAAATTGGCCCCTCCAAAGGGGAAAAAGGCTGAAATCCTTATTATCAACGGCGTAGAATGCGAACCCTTTTTAACTGCAGACTATCGTTTGATGATAGAGCGATCTGAAAAAATTCTTCAGGGAATAAAAATTTTTCAAAAAATCCTAGGGGTTAAATCAATTTTCTTGGCCATAGAAGACAATAAACCCGAGGCTATTCATCAAATGATTGAAAAGTCCAAAGAGTATCCTTCCCTACAAATTGCTTCAGTGGCCACTAAATATCCCCAGGGCTCTGAAAAACAATTAATTGAAGCTATAACCAAAAGGCAGGTGCCCATTGGAGGGTTGCCCATAGATGTCGGTGTTATAGTACAAAATGTCGGTACTGCTGCTGCAGTGTCTGAAGCCGTCATGGAAGGCATTCCCTTAATTCGACGAGTTGTTACAGTAACAGGCCATAATATCCTACAGCCGGGAAATTATGAAGTAAGGCTGGGGACCCTCTTTTCAGATCTTATTGACCTGGCGGGGGGATGTCGAGGAAAAATGAAAAAACTGATCATGGGAGGGCCTATGATGGGATTTGCTGTCCTCAGTGACCAGGTTCCGGTGATTAAGGGAACATCGGGTATTTTAGCTCCTTCTGAAAAAGAGGCCCGCTACTATCAACCCCAACCCTGCATTCGTTGCGGAAAGTGTTTACAGGTATGCCCCATGAGATTGGCACCAGGCCGATTTATTGATTTTACTGAAGAGAAAGAATTGGATAAAGCTTTGGAGAAAAATATCCTCAATTGCATGGAATGCGGGGCCTGCACCTACATTTGCCCTGCCAGAAGACCAATGGTGCAATGGATTAAATTAGCCAAAGAGCAGATTAGAAAGAATAAACAAAAAGAAATGAAAATAGAAAAGTGAAAAAATATCTCAGTAAGGGGCTTAGGTTCAATGAATACAGAAGAATAAAGAATAAGAAAAATTATCCCTGAAAGGGGGCTGGATGCCATGAATACAACAGATATCATCCCACTTGCTCAAAAAGATAGATCCCTTCTAGAGGTAAGTGTTGCCTCTCACATTTATACTCCCATAGATACCCAAACTATTATGCGAGATGTTCTCATCGCTTTAATCCTGCCTGGTGTATCATCGATCTTTTTTTTTGGCTTTGACTCCTTCCTGATCATTTTTACCAGTTGTCTCACCTGCCTTATTACAGAGTGGGGATTTCAAAAACTTGCCCATAAAGAGGTAAGGATAGGCGATTTTAGCGCACTTGTTACAGGAGTGCTTTTAGCTTATTGTTTACCATCGGAGATCCCCCTTTGGACTATTATTCTGGGTTCTGCTTTTTCAATTATTATAGGAAAGGAGCTATTCGGCGGCCTTGGCTATAACCTTTTTAATCCCGCCCTTGTTGGACGAGCTTTTCTTTTGGCTTCATGGCCCGCGCATATGGCCTCATGGAAACAGCCTATTGGAAAAATACTTAAAAGCAGTGATGCAATCACTTCAGCTACTCCTCTTGAACAATGGAAAACCTCGAACATCAGCACTCCCTATGGCTATCTTTTTCTGGGTCAAATCAGTGGATGTATTGGGGAAACCTCAGCCATAAGTTTAAGTATCGGGGCCTGCTACCTTTTTTACCGGCAGATCATTGATTGGCGGATCTCTTTCAGCTACCTTGGTACTGTTATTTGGACTTTGGACAAATTTTTAGGATATCCCATAAAATCAATAAGTTATCCATATACAATTCAATTACTAATTTGTAATGATTTCAAATAGTTACAGATTTTTGTCCAAAGTCCAATGTTATCATCATGACTTTTATCTTCCAGCAGGACCCTCTTTTCCATTTATTATCAGGAGGTCTTCTCCTTGGGGCTTTTTTCATGGCTACCGACTATGTTACCTCGCCAATTACCTCTCGCGGAAAAATCATCTTCGGTATTGGGTGCGGTCTTCTTACTATCCTCATTCGTCTTTTTGGCGGATTTCCTGAAGGAGTGTGCTACGCAATCCTTTTTATGAACGCCCTTTCCCCGCTGATAGAAGAATATACCGAACCAAAACCCTATGGGAAAAGAAAGTAATGACCGGCGGGCTATTAACAGTAGGGCATGCTTTCATCTTGTAAGTATTGTAAACAATACAGTAAAAAGAAAAAATTCTACACGCATCAAAGCGCCATAATGAGACCAGCTTAAATCCGGATAGAATTTTTTGCGAGGAGCTTTATCATCCTTAGGGAGGTTTTCCGGATGATTCGTAAGGGTCAGTTATAGCTTCCCCGTTTTTTGCTTGGAGTTTTTTCCTATTCTTTTAGCAATGGCGAGATTGTCTGAAATTTTATTTCTACCCATCAAATACCAGCCTTACTATTTATAAATTTATGTTACAGGCTATCGGTCAAAATTTTATAACTTATTAAAATAATTATCTATTAATTTCCAAAATACACCGGGTGTTATTTTGATGATAAGATCTTACAGGAAAAACAACATAGAGGTTTTCAAAGACCTGCAGCCAATGTTTAATGGTATGTATGGATGTCTACAGATCATTGGCTAATGAACAATAATTCAAAAAAGTCAAAACTATTCTGAAGAATAGTTCATTTTGGTTTTCCTTTATTGAGGATTACCACATAGCGGCTTGTTACACCTAATATCCTCTTTTTTTGCATTGCAGCTACAACCCCTGCTGAAAAGCGCTCTGATGATAGGGGGGCCTGGATAATATGGGTGTGCAGCCACCCGGTTTTATTGAGAAGCTTGAGATAATTATCTATTAAGATAGAATCATCACGCGTCTCATCCGCTGCCGGCTTATTTTGAAAATCCCGCCAATCTGCATTAATAAAGGCAAGCCTGGTGCTTTTCTTGGTCTTCTGGTTCATTAAGGTGAAAAAGTTTTCGAAAAATTTCAGGTATTCTTTCCTGAGCAGCTTTGATATGCTTTCTTTTTGGTAGTCCTCTGCTTTTTTGCTAAAGTAAGGAGGATCAAAGATAATAAGGTCCGGTTTTTCTTTGGCCTTGAGAATTTCCGGCAACCCTTTTCCTTCGAGTTCCCAATAGAATGGCTCTATCTCAGGCCTGGTATCAGGTCTGTCTTCCATGTCCAGGGTCCAACATCGGCGATGAAAGGCAAGGCAGACATCAGGGGTAACACCGCCGCCGCCCATTGGGTCAAAGACAAGGACCCCGTGCTTGGAAAAGTAATAGAGTATATGGGCGATTAATTGGGCGGGGATTCTCCCCGGCCAATTATCGCCAAATCGATGATCACAATCATTAAAGTCCCATTGGTCCCACGTCCTCAGGCCCCAATTAAGTTGTTTGAATCGCTCAAGATCGTCTTTTCCCTCAAGGGCCAAGGACCAGACCATTGGTTCTGTCCAGCCATGCTTTTGGGTAACCTGAGAAACAGTAAATCCTCTTGATAAATCAGCTTTTGACGAGATTGCCAATTTTGGCAATTTCGTCAAATAGGATTCAAGGGTAGTACGAGGTAGCCCTAATCTCTTAGCAATTCTATCCTGTGGGATTCCAAGGCGGCTCAAGCGATATATTTTAAGATCAAGTTCCCACTGGACCGCCGCTCGAAGATCGGCAATATAAAGATCTACAGCTTGCCTTGAGCGCCCAATAGCCTTTCCAATATCTGATGAGGTCAATCCGGTGTTGTTTTGAAATACTCTCCTGGCTGTATTTCTGGTCTCCTCTTCAGTAAGCTGCCTAGGCCCTATGGCCCGCGATGCAGCATAAAGCAGTGGATCGGTCCCGGCTAAGTCCTTTATGCTGGCTTCAACTTCTGTTGCCCCAGTTGCTTTATAGGCACTCCAGCGGTGGACGCCATCCAGAATGCGATATTTGCCTTCCAATTCAGGATGGGATTGCACATCTATAGGATCAAAGGTAAATCCATCCCTTATGTTTTCAGCAAATACACCGACCCTTTTTTGATCGATTTTTTCTCTCGGGTAAATGGATTCATCAAGGATGATGTCGGAAAGAGAAATTTTTATCATAGTAATTGATATGATGATAGTTATTGGGTTGATAATTTGTTGTGTTTATAAGCTGCCTGATGACAAGTTGGCTATTATTAGTTACTATAACTTAACATCCATCGGCTCATCAGCTTAACAGCTGTTTTATATAATAGCTTAACAGCCATCAGCTGTTTTTAAATGAGTTGGATCCTTATCTTTCCTGCACCTTTTAACATTTGTTGTATTTCCACTGGTACATAAAGCTGGTTTGTCCCAGTAATTGGCAAGCGGCCGATATATGACTCCCCGGTGTTTAAATTTATTATTCGCACGGCCACTTTTTGCTGATATTCAGTATTAATGCCCTCTTTGGCGGCAAGCTCCCTTTGTTCTTTCGGAATATGGATTTGCTCCTGATATTTATCTTCTGCTACTGCCTATTCTATCAATTGCATGAATACATCTCCTATGGAAAGGTTATTTAAATTTTTCTCTATCTAGCTGCAAGTGTTATTTTATTACTATAATGGATTTAGAAAATATCTATTTTTATATTTTATTTACCTTATATAATTATGGCTAAATTTGCAACCTTTTTTTATTATTGAAAAATATTCCACTCTTATCCTTGTCTCAAAATTTTGTGTCACAGTGATCATTTATTCTTTTAGTTTCTGGTTTGAATATGTTTTCTAGTTGGCCAACTAAAACCATTAAGCGGAAAAAGGGAAGATATAATCCTTTTTAAATATTAAAATTGTTTATTAGCCTTCAGTCTATGTTCCAGGACCTCCATAGTTTTTTTAGATTCTCTACTCGGGTTTTAAGTGGAAGGATATCAGTATTACTTAATTTTTTATATGCATAGTTCGTTATACTTTCTTTGCTTTCATCATTAAGGGCAGGGTATATTACAGCAGTTTTAAATTCAGGTATCCAAAGTAGCGCACGTAAATCATGCCATTTTTCCCCAAGATATTCTTTTAATTTTTTCACACCCTCTGCAATATAATCTGCAATCTTATCTTCAGAAGGTGACCATTTTGTGTGGTCGTCAGTAACATTAAGTATGCTCAAATTTTCGATTTCAATTTTTACACTACCAACCCCAAGAGGTTTCTCCATACCGAGCTTGTGGCCCATATTTGATTCAAGCTCAAGGCAATATAACAAAAGCCCCAACTCCCATGCCTCAAGATTCTCAAGGAAGATATCAAATTGAAATTCATTGCCTTTATCAAGGGCTTCAACTGATTTATTATTTTTTATCTTTTTTCTTTTATCCTGATTATTCCTTATATTATGCCAACTATTATGATGAAGATAAAATTTTCTACCAGGCACCTTTGACTTATCATTAGGAATTGCCCATGGTGGGCGGAGCTTTCCGCCTTCACAAGTTTCACCTCCAACCATCCATCTTGAAATTCCTTTAAGGCGGGCAAAGCTAAATCTAAACCTGCCTTTATAGTTTGTTGTACCAAAAAGACGACAAGCATGGCTCAAACCATCTGGATGACGATTAAAAAGTGACTTTTCAGAAAAATTATTAATGGAATCGGCCACGTCAGAATTTTCAAGGATTTCCCTTTCGCAGGGGCGCAGATCATCAGAGAGACGCTGCATTTTTATTCCAAGTGTATCATGGGCAGAAGTTCGAGATATGCGAACAGGCACAATAGAAACAATCTTTGAGCAATGGAAAACCTCGAAAAGCAGAACTCCCTATGGCTATCTTTTTCTGGGTCAAATCAGTATGTATTGGGGAAAGCTCATCCATAGGTTTAAGTATCGGTGGCTGCTATCTTTTTTACCGGCAGATCATTGATTGGTGGATCCCTTTTAGCTATCTTGGCACTGTTATCATCATGCCTTTTATCCTCAAGCAAGACCCTCTTTTCCATTTATTATCAGGAGGTCTTCTTCTTGGGGCTTTTTTCATGGCTACCGTCTATGTTACCTCGCCAATTACCTCTCGATAGAAAATTATCTTTGGTATTGGGTGCGGCCTTCTAACTGACCTCATTTGTCTTTTTGGTGGCTTTTCTGAAGGGGTATGCTATGCAATCCTTTTTTTAAACGCCCTTTCCCCCCTAATAGAAGAACATACCGCACCAAATCCTTATGGAAAAAGAAAGCAATGATCAACCAGCTATTAAAAGTTTGAACATGTTTTCACCTTATAATGTATGCAGTTAAAAGAAAGAATTTACCGCCAATGAAAAACCCCTTAAAGTAATAAAAGAGACTTTGATTGTCCTCTTGCCCATAACTTACCTGATTGATCGATTAAAAAAACCTGTTTTCTGGGCGACAGGATTACCATGGCAGACGAAGCGGCTATCTGCCGGCTATTGGTGCTATTGGTGTTTTAGAAGAAAATAAGGGCTTTCAATTTTAACATAATTTTTGAAAATATATACTATCGAAAAGTTGGAAAAAACCTTTTGAAAAAGGTTTTCCCCAGTCCTTATAAAAGCTGCTCGTCTATAAAACCCTTACACAAATTGCGTTTAAATCTTTTTTCCCCTTTACAACTTCAAATTCCACCTTTGCCCCTCTTTTCAGATGATTTATATTCTCAACATTTTTTCTTTGGAAATATAGATTTTGTGAAAAGTCCCAATTGATAAAACCAAAGCCTTTGCATTCATTGTAAAAGTCTACTATTCCAGCCTCTTTCTTTGGAACAGCTTTGTCCGCCAACCACGGCCTCCAGGGGATGCCCAGGTTCCTTCTTCGAATGTCCGGCATCCAATCTCCTTTTAGTTCCTCATACCCGGGCAACCCGCTCTTGCCTTCTTTTTTGCTTAATTCAGGATACTGTATTTTTGGCTGAAGGCTATTTGCAGGGGGGATCCAAAGAAGTTGACGTAATTTTTTTATATGAGGAATCTCGTACCAGGGCGCTTTAAACCATTTCCCAAGCTGCCTGTGTCCATCCTCAATGAGTTGGCGCTTTTCCTCAGTAAGATCATTTGTTAGCCCGCCATCATTATTGCGGCAAAGAATCTGTTTTACCCCTATAGTAACACTTCCAAAGCCCTGGGCCTTTCCAAGGCCTATTTTATGTCCAAGCCCCTTTTCCAGCTCAAGTGAATACAGCAAAAGCCCTAATTCCTCCCTGCTTACATTGTCGAAATATACCTCAAATTGGAAGGTATTCCCCTTGGCCAGAGGCTCTATTGTACAATTATTCTTATGTATGTTGGTTGATGATTTAGCCAATATATCAACTGAAGATGGATGATGGAGATAAAATTTTCGACCAAGAATAGTATCCTTCGGACGAGGCATGGACCAGGTCAACCTGGGGCTTTCCAAGCGTGGAAGTGTTATAAACGTTTTTTCTGCTTTTGAGCCCTGCGCTTTATACCATATTTCGTTTTTTTGTAAGTAAGCCAAGCCAAAACGTAGGCGACCCTTGTAAAAAGAAGTACCGAAGAGATGACATGCTGGACAGAGGCCAAGTGGATGCGGCTCCTGTAAGGCTTTATTTTTTGAACAGGATTCCCGGCATACCTCACATGAATTCTCCAAACAAACAGTTTGGGTGCATGGCATGATGGCTTGTTTGTTGTATGGGAGCTTTTTTGCAAGCGGCTCATCAGCTATTAATCGAGAAATGCGCACGGGGACAAGATCAGCAACTTTCTCCCCGTTTGATTGGTCTAGTCGGTAGTACACCAACTCGCCTTCTTTAATGCCAACGCTTTTTCCATCTACGACACGTCTTGAACGGAAGATATCAGGTGGCGATTGTGGATTTTGGTAGCTTTCAATCAACCTGGAATATTTTTCTCTAACCTCTTTCGGCAATTCCAGATATTCGTCATTTTCTAAACATATAAAGACCTGCTCACATCTTTTTTTCATAGTGTAGGAAATCACTTTGCCGTCCTCAGCAGCTTTTTGAATGTTTACCGGGATCTGCCTTTTTTTCTTGTTTGCCTTCGCTAATATCACTTCCTTATGTCGCACATCTTCAGGCCTTATGCCTTTGAGAACATCTTCCTTGGATTGAATTCCCGTAGTGGGTTCATCAGCTTTTTCCATCTCCACCACATTAGGGCCGGAAAATTTTACATACCCTTTTTCATAATTTTTCACAGGTTTTAAGCTAAGGCTGGTGACAATAATGTCAGGGGGAGTAGCTTTTTCAGTATAAACCCATACTTCTCTTTGACCGGCTAAAATTTTTTGAAAAGTTTCAGGCGAGGATTTTTCTATCGCTTCCAACTGGCTTTGAATCGTCTCGGCTGCTTTCATTATTTTTCGATCTGCAGGCGTTAATTTATTTATCTTTTTAGTTACCTCACTCTTATCATAGTAAGGCAATCGCACCGGATACTTTTTCATCTTTTGAATTTTCCAGTTCACTTTCCCTTCTTTAGTTATCTTAACTACCCTGCCGCAGAAGTAATTTCGCACATCAGTACTCATCCTCCAGGATAAATAATGCCCTTGTTCAAAAACCCGAAGGCAGGAATTAGTTATTGCCTCAAATACACTGGAGATAACTCCCCGTATCTCAGAACCGTTTAGAATTATATCATTCCCCATGCGGCAGAAAGCATATTCTTTGTATTTTTTTTCATCTTCACTTCCATTGCCCTCTTCCTTACCCCTTGCTATTTCAGCAATAGCTGAGTCAGTGTCGGTTTCTTCACTTCTATTTCTTTGCTTCTCATCCATTGTATCCTCAGACGTGTCTGGGATAAAGATCGGCCCCTCTGTTGTGAGTTGGCAAATCAGTTTCCCGGTTAATTTGCCGGCATGGTAAGTGCTGTGGCTTATTGGTGTAGAAATTCGATCAGGTACTATATCGGCCGGCTCAAGAAAATAATAAGGGTAATATGTCTCTTCCTCTTTAACTTTTGGTTTATCGAAATACTCCAAAGGGAGCCTTATTGTGGGTTTATCCAGGGGCTCCCCCCCCTGAGGAATCACTATCTCACTCTCCAGATGCTGTTTTAACTCGTGAGGCAGATTATCCGGCAAATTTTTAAATATGAGCTTTCCTACATGCCCATAGCCGATAGCTCCGTTTCCCCCAAAGGGAATAAGCCCATCACCTATGTCAGTGACAATCTTCCCCAAGAGTGCGCGTTTTTCCTTAAGGTCCTCCCCTTCACCATAAATGAGTTCACGTTTAGCCCAAATTTTTCCTTTGAACAGTAAAGGCGAAGCAGGACTGCCCTCAAGAGGCGTATCATCAAATTTCATTTTATCCGGCCCCTTCCCGGAAACCCGATCTATGGCAGTATGATCAAAGGTCCTTTCTTTAGGCATATCTGCACCTATAGGTTCAGCATCCTCAAATATCAGCGCTCCTTGTTGGTGTACATTGCCGAACATACTGCATAAGGCACAATCACAATCGTCATGCATTTTTTCATGGAGTCCATTATTCTTCTTTGTATCCTTCTCCTCCTTCTCTATTTTTTCATCTTTATCTTTATTGTTTTTTTTGTCATTTCCATTCTTTCCGACTGCAAATCGCCATAATCCACGGATACTTTCACCTTTCAAATACATACGAGGGAAAGCCTTGCCATCTTCTCCAATGACCAACTTGCGGGTCATCACAGCATCTCTTCCCTGCTTATCAATAAGGGAAGCAATCGGGTCTTTGGAAAGAAGCGGAGAGTCAAAAAAAATTTCATATTCGAGAGGCACCCAGGGTAGGGCAAATTCCTGCAAAGGCTTGAGATGATCAATTGTTCCATTTTCCAGATTTTTTTCCGTTGGAAAATTACGATAAAGCAGAGCCCGCAAAAGATCATTCTTTTCACCTAGATTGTAGGTATACACCTTGGTCACATTAAGGATAAACCTCCCCTTTCCTGTCCCACTCTGGCCGCCCAAGAATAATTGCCCCTTTTGCCAGCCACTCAATAGCTGTGCCAGTTCCCGCTCAACCTTTGACAAAGCCTCATCTCGATAAGTGGCCATGGCAAGTCGAAAGGGAAAAACCAATCCTTGCGGTCCCACTTCCAGGTCAAAGAGCGCTCCTTCTTCTACAACACCCATCTGGGGCGACCTGCGAATCCTATTACGTATTTCAGGAAATTCATGATACTTCGATTTTGCGTCAAAAAACATACACCGCCGCATTATCCGACAGACAGAGCACTCACAGGGGGTTTCTTTACCCGTTTCGGCTGCACACCCTGTACCTGACATGATTTCACTCAAAGTACTTCTGGCAGCGCCCCGGATAACCGAACGTGGAAGTCGATAATGCCCTCTTGAATCAAGAACAATAGAAAAGCTGCTCTGCTCATCCTCACTTTCCTTGCCGAAAAAGAAAGGCGTCTCAGCCTTTAATACGCCCTGTATAATCCAACGATACATTGGGATTTCAGCAAAAGTTTCCTTTTTTAAAAGGGGTGCATTGATTGAGGGTTTGCCTTCAATCCGGATATCACCAAGGAGCCTGCCGACTGGAAGAGAAACAAGTTTTTGGTTCTTGGCCTCATTAAATAGGGCCAAGCCAAGCTGCCGGCAAAAATCGGGCCAGCACACATCCCGGCCTTCAGATTCTTTCCAGGCATTCTCCAAGTATTCCTTGAGACATATATTCTGCCTTGTCTTTTTAGTCCAAAGAGTCTCTTTATTTCCTCTGTTTTTTTCCGGCAGTTGAGAAAGGATCTTTGGTTGGCGACGCCAATCACGAACCACATCCGCTAAGATACGGAGGGAAGACAGTTTGTTGATTCCTTGAAGCATGGCGGTAATATTTCGTGCATGTTGTTCAAATTGTTCTTTTAGATCATAAGCTGAATCCTTCTCTGGGGCTAAGGCAGAATGTGGAATACCCGGTTCTGTTATGGCCTGGATTTCTCCTCTGATTGGGCAGAAATCCTTTAAAAGCTCTTGATGTCCTTCAATGCTGTTCTTCTCCAAATCATCCAAGATATCAACTCTACATAATGAGCCGGCCACTGATTGTATTCCGGCTAAGCTTGCCGCAATCAATATTTTTAAATCATGAGAATTTTGAACGTGAGAATCAAACAGGATCTTACCTGTATAGGTCGCACATATCTCATGATCTACTTCCCAGATAGAAAAATAATCCCTTGCTTTCCCTGCGCCGGTATCAACACGATTTAGTACCCGCTTTTTGGCTAACTCCGTCATGCGGGTAAAATGAAAATCCGATTGGCCATCCAGATTTTTCCAATCAACAAGGGCTTGCAAGTCACTATCGCAGGGCAATCTTTCCCCCCCATCATATTTAACACTCCCTAAAAGAAGACAAAGAGGGCAAGCGGTTTTCACATCTTTACATATGCTTTGTTTACGACTAAAATTGGGTCGCTCGTCATGCCGAAGGAGCCAGGTAGTTTTTTGTTTTTTTCCTAATTCCGTCTTGTATTGGCCAGGGCAACACTGAAAGTTTGGATTGAAGTGGCGCTTATCCAGGGCTAGAAGCAGTTCCCCTTGGCGAATGCACTGGGAGCGGATGAGCGTGCCCCGTACATAGGGTGCAGGCTCTTTCTTTCCTCCTTCATGCCAGTTTACAAAATTTGCACCGCGCCTATAAGTAGAATTCTTCCATCGTTCAGATTTGAGCACATGAGGAACAATCCGATAAGGCTCAAAAAAGGTAAGTCTGATATACCATTGCTTTAATTTTAAAAGCTTTTCCTTGGGTGCTAAAGGCTCCATATTTTATTCCTCCGAATTGTTTTTCAAGATGATATCTTTTGGACAACCAAGCACCCTGAAAGGTGCCAGGTAATATGCAGCTACATTATTATTACTTAATGCTCTCTGAAAACCTTGCAACACTTCATAAGGCTTTTGGTTACTATTTGACATAATCTTCTCTATAAGTTGCTTTTGTAAGGCTGGATATACCCTCCAGATGTTTCCATATACATAAGAGGCACCTTTCTGAAGGAAAGCCGTTGATATAGAAAGATGTTCATCTATCATGCTCCTTCTGGTTGGTGCCATGTCGCTCTCGCATGCGGCGAGTATTACTTGCGTGCCTGGTATCTGTGGCAGTTGATAACGCAAATCAAGATGAAATAAATCTTTCTTTAATAGAAGGCATGAGCGATAGGGGTTCCCCCGGTTCCCTAACCCATGACAAAGAAAACATAAAAGCTCAGGTGATGGAATCTCCTTGTCTTGAGAGTTAGTTTGTTTTTTTTGAGGCAGATAATTCCACACGTCCTGTGGTCCGGCTGATGAAATACAAATATCTCTTTTGGAGTCCTTTGGCCAACTATTAAATAGAGTCTTAAAGGAGCTGTGTGCCTCATCCCCTGGGGCAAAGTAAGAGAAGAGGGCTTTTCCATTTGGTTTAGGCGCACCGTTTGGAGCAGTAGCGGGCAGCCCTAATGACCAGGCCGGCAAATATAGGCAGGCTTTGCTCTCAAAAAGGTAGGTATCCCCCTGTTTAGCCGCATGGAGCGGCATAAGATGGAAAAAACCGTGGGGAATGAAGAGGATTTTCGTGGCTGATAATTTAAAGAGGGGCGCAAGGGCTGCTCCCAGGGATTGGCAGAGTCTCTCGGTAGGTTCACAGAGAGCTTCACCCTCAGCAGATTCATTATAATACCTTTCATATATCCTTCTCCATGAGGTAAAATCAGACCACACGGCATTTAACTCAAATCCCTCCTTAC
>JAUWIR010000034.1 GCA_030605265.1 Pseudomonadota bacterium
GCCTGGAAATAATTCCTGAGTTGCCTGAGCCATGATATGAGAAGCACTATGCCGAACTATTTCCATACCTTCTTTAGATTGAGAGGTGATTATTTCCACCTCACAGTCTGAGATCACAGGGAAATGTAAATCAACTAATTCTTTTTCAATTTTTACAGCAATAGCTCTTGAAAGAAGTGAAGAATTTTCTGAAGCCAAGATCTCTTTGATAAGGGCCCCTTTATTTACTTCTAATTTCTTTTCCTTGGGTAAAGTAACTGTAATTTTATCCATATCATATATTAAGAAAAAACATCATGAAATTTCATGATGCTTACCCCCTCTATTCCTATCAAAGCTTTATAGAAAATATGTAAAGGTCAAGATAGTAGGCACGGGCGGTTTTGAACCGCCGACTTCTACCGTGTCAAGGTAGCACTCTCCCACTGAGCTACGTGCCTAAGGATTATATACTAATTTTGACATTTTATAGAATCTCATCATATATGTCAATACATTTTCATCCTTTTTCTCCAACCTTTTAAAATAGGTTTCATATTCTTTTCATAAATTTTTTTTTACTTGATATTTTTCAATGATCTGTTTTCCCCTGATCACTTCATTTTCAGGCACTAGAATCCTAATTTCACCTAAATGACCTATGTCAAAGGGAAATTGGGCTACTCGCAAAGATTTTAAAAAACAAATTATCCCCTCAGACTCCAAAAGTCCCTGGATAATTTTCGCTTCATATTCACTGGTAGTGCAATAAACTTCAGGCCAAGGGGTTTCTTTCGCCATTATAATCCAAAGCCTCCCAGTGTGTCTAAATTAATGCGCACCCCCCAACGTTGTTCATCAAGATTATCAATATAACTCATTTGTGTTGACCAGCAACTTCCTTTATAGGTTAAAATATATTGGTTCTCGATAACGAATTCATTTTTGAAATCATAATTTACCTTTATTTCTCCAACCCAATTGCTTAAAAAAGGGATTTGCAAATTTCCTTTCAAGGTATTTATGTCCTCATATCCTATTTGGTTATCCTCAAGAGAATATACTCTACTATATCGCCACCCTATATTCCAGTAATAACGAGCAGAAGTAACGCCAGTATAGCCAATATCAGCCTCTTTTATTTCACCTTCATTGGTATCATAAGTAAGAAGCAAAGTTCCTTTTGTACCCTTTCTGAAAAGTGTATTTGCCTCTATTTGAAAATTTTCGAAGCCTAAATTATTTTCTTCCTCCTCCCCGGAAATATTTTTCTGAAAATAGTACATTTGCCGGAGGTGAAGATCTGCCTCATCAATAAAACTGTCTTGCCTTGACCAAAGATGATTTACTAAAGAAAAGGCTATTTTCCTATCCTCCGACAATTGATCAAAGGAATCAAGCCCTACTTCTATTGTGTCATCTCCATCAAGGGTCTCATACAAATAACTTATTTGAGGATACCACAAATGATGTATACTTGGAAAAAATTTCTGAAATTTGGGGCCGGTAAAATCTATTTCCCCTGAGTATTTATTTTCCCTCATACTATTATCAGTATCATTTTCCAGGGAATAATAGAAACCCATATAGGAAAAAGAAGGAGTAACAGTAAAAAATCGGTTGGTATAATTATAGTAAACCGTAGGGCAAAGAGTAATCCTTTGACCTGTTTGTTTTGTTCTCTCTTCTGTTTGTAAAAAACTTAAGGCCCCCTGATCAACAGTGCTGTTGAGTTTAGGGTTTGTTGTATCCTCTGTCTGAAAGGAAACCCATGAAGAATGCAGTTGAAAAAAAACCGGTAATTTTAACCAAGGATTGATTCTTGAATAAAAATCAATCTGAGGAGCTTTGAAAAATCGGGGGTTTTTCTTTTGACTGATGGTTTCAATGTGTTCAGTTAGTAACCTAATGCTCCAGTTATCGGAAAACTTTTCGACAAAGGCCTTTGATTCAAAAAAATTACTATATCGTTTAAAAAGTTGTTGATGAAAATCTCTATTATAGCCATCATCACTCACCAAAACCGAATCAACGACCGCTCGTATATTTGATGGAACATTTTGTTGTAATTGAAGAGAAATATCTCCTCTTTTTTTTCTTTCTTCCTTATCATATATCCCATAAATCCGAAGGTTTCCCGAATCTTTCTTTGAAAGAGCATATCTTAATTCCAAGCCGCCGCCCGATCCTCTTTTTTCATAAAAATCAACAGGAAATCCTAAATCAATCCAGGAACGTATAGGCCAATAAAAATAATTTTCTATAAAAGTACCATAATTATCGGAATGTCCAAAATCAGGGATGAGAAACCCGGCAGCTCTATCTTGGTTAATAGGGAAGGAAAAATAGGGAAAAAGAAAAATTGGTTTATTTTTTACCTTGAAACTAACGTTCCTCAGCTTTATCGATTGCCCCAGTTGAACAGTTCCTCCGGAACTACAAATCTTCCAATCAGGTTCTTCAAGTTCACAAGCAGAATAGCAGGCTTTGGAAATGAAAAATTTATTTTCCGATAGCTGTTCAGCTTTTTCACAAAAAAAGTGATAAGAGGGAAGTATAAAAAACTGACCATTTTCAATACTCCATAATTTTGATTCGGTATTAAAATGTAATGAGTCACTTTTGATTTCATACTGATTACCATCAGAAAGGAATACATCCCCTCCAGCCCGAAGGGATTTTTGGGGGACGGCAAAATGGAATTCATCGGCCTGAAAAAAGATTTGCCCATAATATACTTTTATGTTCCCTTTCCCTTGGAGATGCTCTGATTTAAGATCAAACTCCAGAGTATCTGCAAAAATTCTTATTTGCTCACCCTTGGCCTTTAGTGGAATAAATTGAAAAAAAATAAATAACAATAGAATAAAGATAAAAAGCAGATTCTTTCTGAACATAAAAAATTACCTTTATTTTAACAGTGCGACTCCCGCTATTACCTTTTTTTTTTCTCAATAATTGCTTTGGCCTCTCCTGCTAAAAAGAGTGAGCCGGTTATGCAAATAACATCATTCTCCTCAGCAATTTCCCGAGCCGAAGATATGGCCTCACCAACAGTTGGAGCAATGGAAAACCTCATTGATTTGTCAACCAAAAATTTTTCAGAAACTAAATCCATTATCTCCTCGGGTGAAGCAGCACGAGGCATATTGGGGCGCGTTAAAATAATGTGTGAAGCTAGAGAAAAAATCTTCTCGCAGATTCTTTCAATTTCTTTGTCTTTCATAACCCCAAAAACAAGAATTAGCTTTGCATAGGATAATTCTTCCAGAAACAAAACCAATTGATTTATGGAAGACGGATTATGGGCCCCGTCTATGATCATTAATGGCTGAGTTTTATATATTTCAATTCTTGCCGGCCATTTGGCCGAGGCGAGCCCTTTGACCATCTGGGAGATTGCAATGGATGGAGGAAGTAGCTCATTCAATTTTAGGATAGCCGTTAGCGCTATAAGCGCATTTTGGATCTGGTGTTGCCCGAGCATACAGATTGTAAAGAGCTGTGGAGCATCGAATCCCGGAATAAAAACTTCGAACCTTTGCCCTGAAAAATCCTGATGCGACTTCCGAATGTGTAAAGAGGAAAGAGCCTTTATTACCGGGGCCCTTTTTTGTCTTCCTATTTCCTCAAAGATTTGATAAACATCTTCTTGGCATGGGCCCACTACCACTGGGACACCATCCTTTATTATGCCGGCTTTTTCTTTGGCAATTTTATCCGGTGAGTCACCCAAATACTGCTGGTGCTCCAAATCTATGGAAGTAATGATAGCTAAAAGTGGACAGACAACATTTGTTGCGTCCAGCCTCCCCCCCATCCCTGTTTCTAATATGGCTAAATCAACATCTTGTTCCTGAAAATAGACTAAAGCCATGACCGTAACCACTTCAAAAAATGTTGGATGAGTCCCCTGAAAATCACCCTTCCCTATAGCCCATTGAATTCTCTCAGTGAGCCCTATTATTTCATTTTTACTAATTGGGGTCCCATTAATACAAATACGCTCGGAAAATTCAATAAGATGGGGTGAAGTATAGACCCCGACCTTAAACCCTGCTGTCTGCAATATTGAGAAGAGCATTGAACAGACAGAACCCTTGCCATTAGTACCGGCCACATGAATTGTCTTTATTTTTTGATGTGGGTCGGAGAACTGTTTTAAAAGTGTGAGGGTATTTTGAAGACCGAATTTAATCCCTATGGGCTGTAAGCCAAATAAATATTGAATAGCCTGCTCATATGTCATATTGGGTAGGGCACCTCTAAGGATGATTCAAGAAAGATAGTATCATATTTCATTGAGCTGTGGAGGCTTCTTGAGGGGAAATGTCAAAAAAGCTTAAAAGCTTTATTAAAATATTTTTCAGCTGTCGTCTGTCAATGATCAAATCGATCATCCCATGCGCTAGGAGAAATTCAGCTCTTTGAAACTCAGGTGGAAGCTTCTGGTTTATTGTCTGCTCAATTACTCTTTTTCCAGCAAAACCTATTAAAGCCTTTGGCTCTGAGATGATGATATCTCCCAGCATAGCATAACTGGCAGAAACCCCGCCGGTTGTGGGATCAGTAAGAATAGAAATGAAGGGAATTCCAGCTTCGTTCAATTTTCCAATAGCCCCGCTGGTTTTGGCCATTTGCATTAAGGAAAAAATCCCTTCCTGCATCCTGGCTCCTCCGGAACAGGAGATCGTCATAAAGGGAAGCTTCTCCCTCACACACTTTTCCGTGGATCGAACAATTTTTTCCCCCACTACAGAAGCCATACTCCCGCCCATAAACCCAAATTCCAAAGCGCAAATAACTACTTTTTTCCCTCCGATATGCCCTTCAGTGCTTAAAATAGCATCTCTTAACCCAGTAAGTAAGGCATATTCTTTTAGACGATCTTTATATTTTTTCCTATCTCGAAATTTAAGTGGGTCAGTAGCTTGAAGATCATCATCAAAAGACTGGTACTTTCCCGAATCATAAAGTAGGGCCAGTCTTTTTTTTGCACTAATATAAAAATGATGGTCACACTTAGGACAAATATCAAAGTTTCTTTCAATCTCTTTTTTATAAATAATCTCTTTACAATTTTTACAACGGACCCAAATACCCTCAGGAATTTTGAGTTTTTTATTTTCGATTTTTTCTTTTGGTCTTTTTTCTCTTCTAAACCACATAGAGGTCTTCCCCTTTTGATAGATAGGGTATATCATAATCCATTCCTCAATTTATTGTCAAGAATCAGAAAACAAATAACCTTAAATAGATAATCATTTGTAAATGCAAAATAATAAAAAAAAGCCTCGATTGCCTTGTTAATATTTCGGAAATCGAGGCTTAAAAAAACGAATACAAGAAAAAGAATCATACTTAATATATCCACCACGGCTGAACATCTAGTAAAAATATTTGCTCAACCAACCCTCCACGATCATCATAGGCGGTAATCTGCACGAGATACTGCCCCGGGTAATGGGTATAAAAGCTAAATACAGCGCCCTCTTCTCCATCCAACCTTTCGGTAATAGAGCCTATATTGCAGGAATAATTCAATTTATCACCATCCGGATCTATGAATTCTACAGGAATGGTAAAATCAGCGCCGGCCCTGGCAACTTGAGGGTTTTGAATATGTTTTCCCAAAATCGGGTTATGATTCAACCAGGTCCCGGGGTTGGTAACCGTCACATAAACATTCCCATGGGCATACATGCCACGACTATCACGAGCAGTCACCGCGATAACATACTCCCCCTCAAACAACGGGGTAAAACTAATCCTTCCGGTGATAGGATTAATAATATTATAACTGTAAGGCCCAAATTGGTAAGCCGGCAAACCGTTAATCGTAGCGGAAAAGGTAATAATATCGCCGTAATCAGGATCGTGAGCCTCTACATCAAAAATAAATTCCTCCCCAACTTTGCCTACAGCCGCATACAATTCTTCAATAAGAGGAGGATTATTCATCCCAATTACAGGAAAGGAAACAATAGAGAGCGGAAAGGTTTCAACATCTGATAATCGCCCATCCGTAACCCGAACAGTGACAATTAAATCCTCTATTGTTTGAGGAATAAAATACATCAAAGCGCTATCCGAATCTGGATCGGAATCCTCATCATTGGGATCTTCAGGCAATCGATAAGCCAAATTATTGGTATTAGTCCCGCCGGCCCCATAATTTCCTATGGTAACGATAAAATCAAGGAAATCCCCGTCATCATCTCTTGCAGCCAGCAATAATTCAAATGGAGTAAAAATAGTGGCATATTGCGGGCCGATTCGCCAAAGGTTAGGAGGATGATTCATCATAAAATCCAGGTCATCACGAAAGCAAATATCATCCAAGCGATAATTGTTGCCTTTGATAATAATACCTCTTACTTCCTTTAACCCATCGCCGGAAATAGCCGTGGCAATATCCTCATCCATATCTCTCACCACAGTATGCCATGTTCCGTCTTGATACTGCCGACCAAGGCACACATCAATAGTATCCCCCTTTTCTTTTGGCTCTGGTCCTTCCACTGCTCGATAGACAAGGGTTTTTCTTTCCCCCTCCATAGTTTCAACCTCTACACAGAATTGAAACATGGCAAAATATTCAACAGCAAATCGAGCGTTTATTTTAAATGATAGGATTCTTTTATCAACAAGCTCGCTTGTTTCCTGATCAATTAAATTAAAATTATAAATTGTATAGGGCTCCAATTGGTTAAACACCGAAGGATTGCTGTATACATTAAGCACTCGGCTCCCTTCAGCAAAATCAATAACCGTTTCAGTCCACCCGATTCCAACATTATACCCATATGTTGGATAGAGAGGATCTGAAGTCCTCCAGCCGTGATTCAAAGGGCTATCAAAGTACTCAAAGGTATCGAAAAAAAGACTTTCCGCCTTAACAATAGAACCGGAAAAATAAAAAGAAAATACGACTATATAACAGATTAGTATAAAAAATTTCTTCTTGTCCACTAAACGCTCCCCCCTTTTTGATAATTACAAGATATTCCTAATCATCATAAATCTGTTATAATGAGGAAGCAAATGGTATGCCATGGAAAAGAAAAAGGTAACTACCGGAAAAGCAAGGCAAACTGACTATTCCTTTTATTTAACATGAATTCTTTTTCATAAATTTTTCATATGTATGAAAACTATTTCATGGTTGCATTATTTTTCCTAGAGAGCGGGGAAAGGGGTAAGTATGAAAAAAATAATAGGAATTACCATGGGGGACCCGGCAGGCATTGGACCGGAAATTATCCTTCAGACTATTAATAAAAGAGCGGTAAAGAAAAACTACCATCTATTAGTAATCGGCGACAGCCATATACTTGAGCAAAGCGCTAAAAATTTAGGCATAGCCTGTAAAATTTATGCTCCCCCCTCTTTCGATAAAATAAAAGAAGAATATCTTAATGTTCTTGATCTTGATAATATTGAGATAGAGCAGGTAACTATTGGCCAAGCAACCGCTCCCTGTGGAAGAGCGTCTATAGAATATATTGAAAAGGCAATTGAATTGTGCCAAAAAGGGGTAATTCAAGCTATGGTTACAGCCCCTATCAATAAAGAAGCTATAAATCTGGCAGGGTTTCATTATCCCGGGCATACTGAGCTCCTGGCAAAAAAAACCAACACGATAAATTACGCCATGATGCTGGCAGGAGCGAAGCTTCGAGTAGTTTTGGTAACAACTCATCTAGCCATAAGTGATGTCCCCTCATCGATAACTCAAGAAAATGTGTACCGAATAATCAAACTTACCCATAAATGGTTGAATACTTTCCACCCTCAACAGACTACCATAGCTGTTTGCGGTTTAAATCCTCATGCAGGTGAAAATAATTTATTCGGGAATGAGGAAATCAATGCTATTACCCCCGCCATACTGCAAGCCAAAGAAAAAAACATCCCCGTAGAAGGGCCTTTCCCTTCGGATTCTCTTTTCTATAGGGCCCAAAAAGGGACATATGGGGCTGTTGTCTGCATGTATCATGATCAAGGGTTAATTCCTCTGAAGATGCTGGCTTTTGATACTGGAGTAAATATCACTTTAGGGCTTCCCATAATTCGTACTTCAGTCGACCATGGGACAGCTTATAATATCGCCTGGCAGGGGAAAGCGAGCAGCTCCAGTCTAAAGGCCGCCATTGAATACGCTGCATATCTGACTAAAAAGAAAGGATAGAGCTAAGGCCATGAGAGCGCAGCAAAAGATAATCGAATTGTTAAAAAAATATAAATTTTCCCCTCAAAAAAGATTTGGGCAAAATTTTCTCATTAGCGACCACGCCATAGAAAATTTATGTCAGGCATTAGAGCTTTCCAAAAATGACATAGTCCTTGAAATAGGGGGAGGATTGGGTTATTTAACAAGTCTTCTTGCCCAACAGGTCAAATGGGTAATCGCCCTGGAATTTGATTATAAACTGTATGCTATCTTACAAAGAGAGCTCTCTCGTTTTGATAATGTCACTCTTATTCAAACTGATGCAGCACGCTGTGATTATAAGCAGATTATCAATCAATTTCCCGAAAGTACTCATAAAATCAAGGTAATTGGAAATCTCCCTTACAATGTAGCCATTCCCATTTTTATCCGTATGGAGACAATTATTCCCCATATTCAGCTGATCATATCTACTTTGCAAAAAGAAATGTCTGAGAGGGTTCGGGCGCTGCCGGGAGGAAAGGAATATAGTGATTTATCTATTAGAATGCAATATTTTTATCAAATAAAAAAAATACACTCACTCTATGCAAAGGCATTTTATCCTAAACCAAAAATAGATTCCGAGATAATCAGTCTTTTGCCTTTGGAAGCACCACCGGTCAAAGTGTCTGATGTAAACTTCTTTTTTAAGCTTACTCGCGCCGCCTTTTCTCAACGCAGAAAAACTGTAATTAATGTCTTACGGGGACATCAAGAATTGGGCATAAGCAAAGACCAATGGCCATTGGTCTTTGAAAAAGTGAATATCTCACCTTCCCGCAGAAGTGAAACTTTATCTATTGCTGAATTCGCCAAACTGGCTAATCTTATTCGTCAACCTTCTAATATTTAAATAATACATTATGAATTCTTCTTATACCTAAGATTCTTAACAAATTTTTTATTATTATTATTATCACCTTTCATTCTTTGTACTTCAGTTCCTTTGAACTTTAATACTCTTCCGTCAGAAAAATCAACAATAATGAGCTCTTTTAAAACATCAAAAGAAATTACTCTTCCTTCCTCATTATTTACCATAACCTTTTCCCCTAATTTGGGAAGTCGCCTCCTAATCTCTTCATAATGTTCAGCCTCATATACAAGACAACACATGAGACGACCACAAATACCGGATATTTTCCCCGGGTTCAAGGTAAGACACTGATCTTTGGCCATACGAATGGATACTGGTTCAAAGTCCCTTAAAAATAATGAACAACAAAGTTGACGCCCACAACATCCATACCCCTTTAAAAGCCTGGCCTCATCCCGAACTCCAATTTGGCGCATTTCAATCCTGGTTTTAAACCGACTGGCTAAATCCTTTACTAAGTCCCGAAAATCAACTCGTCCCTCTGCAGTAAAATAAAACACTGCCTTACTTCCATCAAAGGAGTATTTGACTTTCACCAATTTCATAGGGAGGACTCTTTCGGAAATTCTTTTTTGACAAACTAAAAGTGCCTTATGCCCTTTTTCCTCATTCCGCTTATTCTGTTCCAGGTCCTCAAGAGTTACTTTGCGGAGAATTCTTTTAAGGGGTTTGCGATACTGCTTTTTATTTGTGAGTGAAACGGATTTATACACCTTGGCAATCTCGACACCTTTATCCATTTCTACAATGCAATAATTGCCGTATTTAAGCTCTACGCCATTTTGTAAATAATCATATAGCTTTCCTGTTTGATCTAATTGGACCCCGATAATTTTTACCATTTCCTCATCCTCAGCTTGCTCTTTTTGAAATTCTTCACTAATGAGGTTATTAGGTAATATTTTCTCTTGAATATTTTCATTTGCTTTCATGATTTAACACATCCTGCATTTTGTCGATAATTTCATTATTAAAACTTCGATGGTCAACTGCTTATTTGCGTTATACTCCAATGCATTACAGGCATCTTTGATGGCTCGTATACTTTTTTCCATATCTTTTGATGACATTCTCCGAGATTGATCATGGATTTGGTCTAATTTATCGATATTCAACAGGTCCATATCATTGCCGGTAATTTGGTACTTCCAAATATCATAATACCAATATAACCATACATTAAGCAAGTAGTGAAGCTCCTCAACGGTTTTTTCCTTGGCTAATTTTTTAATTTCAGCAAATACATATTCAATATTCATTGAATAAGGATTTTCACATAACTGAAAAATTTTTTGGCGATCGCTCTCCAGGCAATCCGTATCTAATTGCAGGGCTTTGCCCAAACTTCCCGAGGCCATAGTAGCTATTAAACGAGCTTTCTGAGGAGCAATACTTACTTTTTCACTAACCATATTGCAAATTGCTGAAGTCGAGAGAGGAGAAAATTGCCGAACTTGACATCTTGAGCGAATTGTTGGAAGTATTTGATCTATATTGGCGGCAATGAGTATAAACACTGTATTACTTGGTGGTTCTTCAAGAATTTTGAGGATGGAATTAGCCGCTGAAAGGGTCATACGCTCCGCCTGATCAATAACACAAATTCTCCATTTAGCCATGTAAGGTTTATAAGAGAGTGCTGATTGCAGTTGGCGTAATTGCTCAATTTTTAAGTGATGTTCCTGTGGTTCAATGAAAAAAAAGTCAGGATGTACTCTTTTTACAATTTTGCTACACGATTGACAGCTATCACAAAAATCAGCGTTCCCTTCCAGACAATTCATAGCTTTAGCAAACCCTATAGCTATACTTTTCTTTCCAACTCCCTCGCGCCCATAGAACAGATAAGCTTGAGCAATACTGCCGGTGCGCAAGGTTTGTTGCAAGGTTGCAATGGTTTTTTCATGACCGATAAAATCATTAAAGGCCATGGTTTATCTCGCAATCGCTCTGATCGCCTTTTAATTTGTCTAAGGCGTGAGGGATAGCCGGCAAAACAATAGTAAGACATTCTACAGCCCCTTTTGGGCTGCCTGGTAAATTCAAAATTAATGTTTCCTGATAAATGCCGCAAATTCCCCTTGAAATCATAGCATATGGAGTTGAATCAAGACTTTTTATCCGCATGGCTTCTGCAAAACCAGGAACAACACGGTCTATTATCTCTTGAGTAGCTTCCGGAGTAACATCTCGGGGGCTAAGCCCCGTCCCCCCACTAGTGATAATTAAATCACATTTTACATTTTCGGAAAATTGAATAAGTGTCTTTTTAATCGTTTCCTTTTCATCAGGGATAATTTGATATCCTACTATAGAAAAATTTCGCTCCTCAAGTATTTTTCGAATTGCAGGGCCACTTCTATCTATCCTGTTTCCACAGGCCCCTTTATCGCTAGTGATAATAATTCCAGCCTTAATAAGCACTTCATCTCCTTAAAAATATTTACCAATGTACCGGCCTACATGAAACAACTAGAAGAAGCACGGCTTTAAATAAATTAACACTCTGTTGACTTTTTACCTTATAAGTTTCTTAAGAAGGTATTAAAAATAGAATTTAAAATTTTTTCAATTCTCAAAAGGATATTAAGAAATGATATTTTATCATATTTTCTCGATGATGTAAAGAAGGGATCATCCGGTAAAGTCAGTCTTGGATTTTTCTCAATAAACTTAATAAAGAGGAGAAATCTTCAGGTAAGGGTGCGATAAATTCCATATATTTTCCATCAATCGGATGCATAAAACCCAAAATTTGAGCATGGAGCGCCTGTCGTTTAAAATTTGTGAGTGCTTGATAAATCTTTGGATCTTTTCGCGCAATCAAGGGAGGACGAAGAAATCCATATACCCTATCTCCTATCACTGGATGCTTAATATGATGAAAATGAACACGGATCTGATGCGTACGACCGGTCCTTAATTGAATTTTTAACAGTGCATAATCAATAAAATTTTCCTCTATTTCATAATAGGTAACAGCTAATCTTCCTCTTCTTGTTCTAGTAGACATTTTTTTTCGATCACCAATATGCCGACCTATCTGAGTTTTAATTTCCCCTGTTGTTTGCTCCGGTACCCCATATACTAATGCTTTGTATATTCTTTTCACTTCCCTTGCTTTAATTTGTTCACTTAAATTTTTATGGGCCGCATCAGTTTTTGCTACTACAAGTACTCCTGAAGTATCTTTATCTAATCTGTGCACTATGCCGGGCCTGGACACTCCACCAATGCCTGAAAGAAATTCACAGTGATGGAGCAAGGCATTAACCAAGGTCCCGGAATAATTCCCGGCAGCAGGATGAACTACCATGCCGGCGGGTTTATTAATAATGATAATTGAAGGATCTTCATATAATATATCAAGGGGAATATCTTCGGAAAGGATTTCCGTTTTGATCGGCTCCGGGATGGTAATGGAAATCGTATCAGCGGAGTGCAGCAAATAGCTGGGTTTTTTAATCAGGCAGCCATTAACTGAAATCAATCCATCTTTTAATAATCTTTGTACTCTTGTTCTGGAAAGATCTAAATTTTGCCGACAAAGAAAATAATCGATTCGTTGATGGGTTTGCTCATCTGTGACAATAAAAGAATAGGATTTCATATTGTTATTGCTTCGGAATCTGCTGACTTTGATTCCTTCATCAAAGCTATTAAGTCGGTTTGAATCAAAAGTATATCTTCACAGCCAATACTTGTCAATATCTCAATAATATGATATTAATTCGGAAAATAGAGAATGTTGTAGATTGTTTTCTTTTTCTTGCTTTTATTATTTAAATTTAATGCTATAATAATGAAATAAGCTTTAAAAAATATTGACAAAATCTTAAAAAATAATTATACTATATAAAATATCGAAGCTTTAATAAGGGAGAAAAGTCAATGAAATGGGTATTGTACACGATTGGGTTTTTATGGATTATTTGGGGAGTTATACAAGTTTTATACACAGAAAATTCACAAAAAGTCTTAAGATTAATCCTAAAAAAAGGTAATCCAAAAATTTTAGCTATACTGCCATTACTTTTTGGGGTCCTTTTAATTATAACTTCCTTTTGGAGCAAAGCTAAAATTTTTATTTTTATTCTTGGAATTTTAGGTTGCCTAAAAGGGGTCCTTTTTCTTCTTTTACCAACAAAGCATACTGAGCGATTCCTCAATTGGTGGATTTCAAAAACCTCTGATCAATTCCTTCGATTTTGTGGACTATTATTGGTAATAATTGGGATGAGCATTATTTCCTGGATCTGATTCCCAAATAAAATGGTAAGGGCCTCCAAAAAAAGAGGCCCTTTATTTTTAATATATTCTATCAATAAATCCCTCTATCTCTTTGGCTTTCCCAGTGTATTCTTGTTTCTCTCGACCAAAACAAAAGCCCATATTTTCATATAAGGCAACAAGGTCCATGTCCACAAAGCGTTGTTTAATAACCTCGGCGGTTTTTTGGTAGAGGATATCTTTCCCTTTGATTCCACAAATGGTAACTCCGGATATCCCCTGTTTTAACAATAATACAGCCCCTGCTCCGGCCTCTTTGCCAAAATTTACATCATAGGATGAAGAAGCGCCGCATCTTACCAGATGGCCTGGGCGAACACTTCTAATTTCAGGGATCTCGTATAATCCCGGGATATACTGCCCGGTCTCTTCCATAAAATTTTTCACTTGGGGATCATTTTTTAAACGCTTTTCCAACTCTTGACAAACGTATTTGCCGGCTCCTGCTAATTTTTTATGCCCAAAAGCATCAATGCCGGCACTTTCGTCAACAATCTCTTTTCCCGAGGCATCAGTCAACCCTTCTGCCACAACAATAGAATAGGTACCTGCTTTTACATCACTTTCTCGAATCCGCTTAGTAAAAACCGTCATCATATGCTGATATAAAATATCAAAATTTACAGGAATTTCAGGAATTAAAATGGCATCGGCCTCTGCGGCCACGCCCCCCCGAAATGCAGTATGACCTGCGTAGCGCCCAAAAACCTCAGTTACAATAGCTCGATTATGTGTCCGACCAGTAGTTTTTAAATCTTGCACAAATTGAGTTATTCTATTAATGGTCGAATCACCGCCAACAGAATAAGACTGTAAATCAAGGTCCATTGTTTTCGGAGCATGAATACACTGGATACCTCTTTCTGATAAATCAACCATAACACTGCCCGAATCGTCGCCTCCACTGATAATCAGCCCATCTATGGAAAATTTCTGCAAACCTCTTTTGATTCTTTCATATTTGTCGGGATCATTAATTTTTCTTATTTTTACTCTTGAATGGCCGGCCTCTGAACCTGCCGGATTGGCTTGAAACTTGTCCAAACGATAAGGATCCAGGGTAGTTAATGTTTCAAAGGTAATCAAATTATACAAGCCGGCATATCCATTCGGGATTACCTTTGTTTGAATGCCAAGATAATTAGCCATTTGAGCGGCCCCTTTGACGACTGCATTGAGTCCTCCACAGTCACCGCCGCTGGTAATAATACCAATTACTTTTAATTCAGACATTTTTCCCCTCCTTCAGCCATGTTGATTTTAGTAATTTATTTATACTATTTTAATAATCTTCGGAATAAATTCATCTGCTTTTTTGCTTCGTTTATCGTAAAACTTAATTCCTAAAAATACACCTGCCATCATTAAAAGCCCCATCCCTGCGGCAAGAAGTTCGGAAGAAATCTTAGGAAATAGAGGCGCAATAAGGAGCTTTCCTCCGATGGCCCCCAAGAGAAGTCCAAAAAGAGGAACTATATACAATAAAAATGAGGCTGCTATAATTGAACCAGGCGCAATATAAAGTTTCACCCTCTGCCCGACTTTCGCTCCCACCTCATTCAGGACCCTTACAATCATAATACGATCGGATTCAATGTGGCAGGAACTTGCCGATGGGCAATGTGCGCACCCTGCACTGCGGACTACCTTTACAAAAGCAAAATTCTTCTCTGTTTTGGTAACTGCTATAATTGAACCAGGCGCAATATAAAGTTTCACCCTCTGCCCGACTTTCGCTCCCACCTCA
>JAUWIR010000394.1 GCA_030605265.1 Pseudomonadota bacterium
AGAAAAATAATAATAGCAGCCATTAAATTTGGGAGAAATAACATAATTTTTGTAGAAAAAGCACCCCATGCTCCCATAACATTTGAAGCAATATTCATCTGTTTCACCTCCTTTAGTTAAAATATTTCATTTATTACACCTAAATCGGTTTTATAATAAAACACAACGTCTTTAAAATAATATTTTTACTATTCGACATATATTTACCGCTGATCTTAAGTATGATTGAGCACGTAAAATAGTCAATGTCTGGCCATTTTGGGGATTTTTTATCGCTTCATCTAAAATGTCGTGGGCAGCGGTTAATTCCAAATAAGCCCTTTCCATATTTTTTTTGGCAATCTCACCTATCCTGCTGCCTATAATGCCTTGCTCAACTGCCTCCTGGATCATATTTTCAAGCTCCAAGAGAAAATCCATGCAATTGTTCAATTCCATATAAGCTGAATTAATATCTCCTTTTCGTAAATTCTCCAGCGCTGAATGAATAGTGTTTTCTTGACATTCTATTTGAGAATTGATTAAATCCTCGGATTTTCTGGGTCCTAAAAAACATATACCTCCCTTTGGTTTTGGAAAAAGCAAGCCCATCTCCCGAGCAACAAAATATGCTACTGAACTGCCTATAGATGCATGAGAACAAAAAATCTTCCCATCTTTATTCAGGGCGATTGTGCCCTCGGAAGTATCCGGCAGTGATTCTATGGAATTGATAATAGCGTAGGGTCTCAACATTGTTCCGGAGGGGCTTAAAGCAATTAAATAGCTTTTTAAAGGGGCAAAAAAAGGTGAATCGGAATCATTCCCTGGAATTTCCGCCTCAAAGCCAAGGGTTAAGGATAAATATAAAAAATTCCTGCTTGCTGAAACATGACTTTCACTCATCATGGCCGGCTGAAGGTTCTGAAAATCAATATTTGATCGCTCTTTTAACCAATCAGCAATCTTTTCATACCCCTCCCGAAATTTCTCAATCTTTTCTGATAAATCCGTCTGCCTCTCCCCCCATGGGGGAGTTGAAGATGTTCCATCCCAAGAAGGGACCCAATCAGGGAGTCTATCGGAAAGTAACTCCTTGAAATCCATCACCCATAAAATAGCCCCCGAACTTCCCAAATCCTTTATAGCATAAAGCTTATTGCCTGAACAGGCATAAATAGTCCCATCCTCGGTGATAGCTGGTGATTTTGGAATTATATCCAGTTGGAGGGTCCACATTTTTACTCCCTCTTGATCAAAAGCATAAAGGGTCCCTTTTTTATCAAAAAGATAAATATGGGTATCATCCGGTGAAATAAAAGGGCAGGATTCAGGACCGGCGCTTAATTTTTGTTCAAAAGCAACCTTCATTGCAGGTTGTTGATCTGTTGATTTAATATCAAGACCATATAAACGCCCCTTGACCGTGCTCCCTGATTGAACCGTACCTGCCAGATAAATTCTCCCATTGGTGGGATTCATAGCCGGAGCTTTGGTTATTTTATATTGATATCCCATTAAGGCATTATAAGCCTCACTAATCCCGAAATTATCTTGTTCATTGATCATTCCTTCCCATAAACCAGGCGGAACGGCGATCTTAAAATCACTGCCCGGTGATTGCCCTGGTATTTCCATAGGAGGATCGATAAGCAAGCGCCCATCATGGGGATCACAAATACATACACTAACCCTTCTTTGTTGATTCCAACAATAACTCCCTCAAGGGTAATTGTTGCCGACATGATGGGTCCCTCAATTCCGGAATAAGACCACTTTTCATTTCCATCAGGCTTAAAACCGAAAAATTCATCCGAATCACCAACATAAATATCCCCTTCTCGGTTTATTATAATTGGACAACAGAAGGCCCCTGAATCTAAAGAATAGTTTCTCCATAGCTCATTTCCCTCCTGATCAAGGGCATGTAAATTACCTTTTGATTCTTCTTTACCTGTAGTAAAATAAATATTTCCCTCCGGCCCTATTACAATAGAATTCATTACAGCTGTGTATTCTTTTTCAATAACCAAACAACCTGATTTCACTTTATCCGTTGTAGGAAAAGGAAGATAATTAGAATTTCTTGAATCCCTGTGGGAACTTGGCCATGAAGATTGTGCATACGAGTAAGGAAGGTCCCAGGTATTCTCTTCTTCATACTTAGTGGGTAAATGTTTTACATGTTTTACAGCTCTTCTTCTTTTCAATAATAAAGGAAAAGCCTCCGCCTTTACCCCAAGAACAAAAACTATCCCTACAATAAAAATTATTGTAAACTGCAGGTCTTTTTTCCTCATTTTGGCCCTCCGTAACCTACGTAAAATACAACCTTTTTTTTAGTTAATTCTCGGTATAGTTGTATAATTTTTTCTGCATGCTTATATCGGCCATTTTAAAATTAATTATTAAATAATAATTTATATTTTTAGAAAACAAACGATAATTGAACAAGAAAAAATCCGATGTCAAGGTTTTTTTGAACGATAAAATGAAAGAGGATTAAAAAGTTCAACATGCAAAACCTATAGAAAATTATAAGGAGGGGCTAAGGGAGGAAAAAATGGCATCTATACTTTTATTTGACGATGATATAAAAACATCAAAATCAATTGAACAACATCTGGAAAAAATGGGAAATAATGTAGTGGTCATTAATAATCTTGATGACCTGGAAGAAAAAATTTCTCAAATAGAAGACACTGATATAATTATCATGGATGTTGTTTGCCACTCCAAAAAATTGGCCCAGAAAATGGGTATCAAAGAAGAATACGTTGGTCCCTACGGTATTATTTTCGTGAACGAAAAATGGGGAAACAACAAGAAAATGTTAGATAAAATCATTTTAATGAGTTCATGGGAAGACCCTTGGATTGAGAATACTGCAAAAAAAATTGAGTGCCCTTTATTTCAAAAACCTTTTCAAAAAAATACCATGCTCGATTATATATCTCAAAAAACTCATTAAATACTAACTAACATTTTTAGGGTGAACTTTGTGGTGAAGCAATCTAAGGATATCGAATTCTACGAAATTCTAAAAGAATTATACATAGATGTGGATTACTATAAAACTTCCCTGGTGGACTTTTTGCTGAATCTTGACCAGCTTTGCCAAAAGCTTTTTCAATTAAAGGCAGGTTTTTTTATAGATCAACAGCGGCAACCCCAATATATTCCCTTCCATCCTCGATATGAATCCTGGATGGAAAGAGTAACCACTCTTTACAATTTTAAAAGTCAAACCGGCTCAGGCCCTTCAGATAAAATAAAAACAATCAACGGGATAAATAACTGCTATACTCAGCGCCAACCACATCCCTATTTTTATTTTCCTGATGAAGATAGAGTGGTCATTAACAATCAATTTATCAATTTTGTTTATGGGTTTTTCCCTATTTTCGATGCCACGAATCAAAAAAAAGGAATGCTCTTTTTTGCTTGCGAAAAAAAAACCGGAAAAAATTCCAGCTCCAAGATTGAAAACCATTGGAAAGCCCTTCATTTTATCAGCAAAATTTTCAATAAATTTCTCATTTTCAAGCTCCAGTCGGAGTATGCAGAGAATATTAAGAAAGTGTTTCTAAAAGCCCTTGAAGCAAAGGATATTTACTCTTACATGCATGCTGATTTTGTCAGTAAATATGTTCGCTATTTGGGACAAAAGGCCCTTGAGGAAAAAGACACGGAATTCAAGGAAGAAGACATCGAAAACCTTATTTTAGCTGCTGAATTGCATGATATCGGCAAAATCAATATTCCCGACGGCATTCTCAACAAACCAGGGAAGGTAACCGATGCAGAATATAGAGAAATCAAACGCCACCCCTTTTATGCCTATAAATTGCTGGATATGGTCAATGTCAATCCGGAAGTGCTCAGACTTATCACCAACCATCATGAGCGGTGCGATGGAAGGGGATATTATCATAAACCCTTAAAGGACATGGACCTGGCCTTAAGTATCCTCATTTTAGCTGATTGTTTTGATGCCATGACCTCTTGGCGGTATTATAAGCCAAAGGAAAAAATATTGTCCCTCACTGATGCCCTGACTACGCTTCAGAAAGAAAATACCGATAACGGGCAAAGTAACATACCCCGAATTATTCTCCCCAAGGCCCTGGAATTGTTGAAAAAAGGCCTTGAGGAATATCTTGATATATGGGAAAAAGAATCCCGGGAAAGAAACACCTCCTTGGAGGAATTAGCCAGAAATTGGAACAAGACCTTCCGGGAAATCCCCCTTTATTGCCAAAATTTTCCTGATAAGAAGTGTTTGCATGTAAATGCAAAAGCAGAGATGTTTGATAATTGATTAAGCAAATATCAGCAATAAATTAACTTACAATCTCAGTTGCACAAATATATAAGCATACACTTTTATTATAAGCATACATATCTCATATATACACTGCAGGAAGGTTTCCCATCGATACGCCGTAATAAATTTCAAAATCGCAATTTATGGCCGTGCTGAGTATAGTCTAGTAAAGGCTGCTGATGTGGCTTGGTGATTATTCAATCAAGAGGAGATTGAGACCCCAATAGATCTCCAATCGCCCATCGAAAATCGGCTCGGGCAAGATGATATCCCCATTGTGCTTCAACCAGGTCCGCTTTGGCCTGTGAGAGAGCATTTTGTGCATCAAGAAGATCGTTGATGGTCCCTGCGCCAACATTATATCGTTCCTTGGCAAGACGCTCGCTTTCCTTGGCGCTACTCAGGCCGACTTTAGTCGTTTGGACAGCCTGGTAGGCTTCCTGAAGTTTCGAGTAGGCTATCCATACTTCCTGGCGCGCCTGTTGAACAAGCTGCTCAATCTCCGCTTCTTTGACTGAAACTTCAGCTTTTATTTCCGCCAGGTTATGAATACGGGAAAAG
>JAUWIR010000310.1 GCA_030605265.1 Pseudomonadota bacterium
AAATGTACACTTAATAGTATTGTGTAAATGGAGCTTAATGAGGAATCATAAAAACCCGTTACAGTCTAAAACTAATGGGTTTAATACTTAAATTTGGAAAAAATAAAGGTGAGATCAAGCTTAAAGTTAAAGAGTTATTGTAAATGATTGACAGGATAAAAAAATATCTTGTCAATCCTGTTATCCTGTCTAAAAATAGTAATTGCACAGGTTGAAAAAATTGGCAAAGATAAACCAGGGGAAGTAAGGGATGATCCGCATTCAAAAGGAATTCAGATAGATATATCTTAAGAATAGAATATCGCTCGGGTCTTAATTTCAAGATTCTGAGTAATTTCAACGGTCGTGGTTAACGTTCTAAATCAGATATGTTAATGAATAGTAAGTTCATTTGTCATTTGCGCTCCATAGGTAAATCAGCAATACTAAAGGAATTATAGCTCCAGTCAAATAGAATTTCAGTTTATATAGGATAGGGAATAGTCTTTGGTAGACTCCTTACCTCCCCCCAAAAAATTGCCTGTCAATTAAAATTATCGGCTTACAAAAGTACTTTATTCGGATAAATCTTAGAGAGAATTTTATTACCCTTAACGATTTTGATATAATAAAGATAGAGCGAGCAAGAAAAAAAGGGGGGATGAAGAATGTTAAAAAAAGAAGATATTACCATTCAGGGAAGAGCCTTTGAGGTATCCTTTCAATTTAAACAGTCAGAGGCGGGGATAAATCATATTATTGCAAGAACAGTTGTAAATGGAAAACAAATCGCTTCAGATGATCACGGGTTGGGAAAAAACTCTGCCCTGAGTAAACTTCGCAGTCAGCTGCTTCAGGAAATGAAAAAAGCAGCCTAATAAATTATTTATGGTCGCGGAAAAAGTAAAATGTAAAAGTTGAAGTGAAGGATTAATGGCAAGTGATACATTAAGATTTATTATTGGCGTCTTGTCAATTCATTGACAAGACGCCAATTTGTTAATTTTTTAACTCTACGATATTTTTTAAGCTTCAGAAGCTTTTTCAAGAATTTTATACATCCGATCCACCATACTTCTTGGTTCTAAAAGAAGATCCGCCGCAATCAAAGCATTATCATAAAGCTGTTCTGCAATTGTTTTGGCAAAATTCTCATTACGTTCCTGAAGTAAAACTAATTTTTGTATTAAAGGATGTTTCGGGTTAATCTCCAAAGTCAATTGAGAATAATCCGATTTAAAATCTTTATTTGTTGCCTGCATAACTCTTTTCATGGCGCTGCTCATGGTGTTATCAGGGTTCACAATAATAGCCGGGCTTCCAACCAATCGATGGGATTCTACCACATCCTTCACTTTGTCCCCTAAGACCTTTTTTAACAGCCCGGTAATTGTTTCCACTTGTTTTTTGGTTATAGGTTCAGCTTCTTTTTCCTCTTCTTCTTTTTCCTTTTTTAACTTTGGCAGCTCCAGGTCCGCCTGATCGGCAGAAAGGAGTTTTTTACCTTCATATTCATGAAGATGACTCATGACAAAATCATCAATCGGCTCATGAGTGTACAGTACCTCAATATCATTACTACGAAAAGCCTCAAGATAGGGGCCTGACTCTATGATTTCTCTTGAGGGACCATTGAAATAATAGATGGCTTTTTGCCCCTCTTGCATTCGCTCTATATATTCATTAAGGGAAGTCACTTTTCCTTTTTCAGTTTTTGAGGACTCAAAACGAAGCAGTTTGGCAACCTCGGCTCTTCGGGCAAAGTCGTTTATGACACCTTCTTTTAAGAAGGCACCGAAAGTGTTCCAAAATTCAAGATATTTATTTGGATCGGATTTTGCCTCTTCATCCAAAAATTTTAACATTTTATTACTTATTACCTGGTTCAGTTTTTTGACAATGCTATTATCCTGTAACGTTTCTCTGGAAATATTTAAGGGCAGGTCCTCGCTGTCAATTACTCCTCGTAAAAAACGCATCCATTCAGGCAAAAGCCCCTCCGGATGTTTGGCAATTAATACTTTGCGACAATGTAAATCTACGCTTGATTCCATTTTGCCAAAACCGAAACGCTCAAAATTTTCTTTTGGAACAAACAATAAAGCATTAATGGATAAAGGAGCATCCGCACTGAAATGAAGCCGATACACGGGGTCATCAAAGGCATTGGCCACAAATTTATAAAATTCAGTGTATTCTTCCTCTTTTATTTCATTTTTATTTCGAGTCCATATGGCTTGGACAGTATTGACTTTTTCACCTTTAACCATAATGGGGAAGGGCACAAAATTTGAATATTGTTTAATTATCCGCTTGACATTGTCGGGGTTAGCAAAATCATGAGCATCATCCTTCAATTCTAAAATAATTTTCGTCCCTCGTCGAAGCCCTTCAGCCGGCTGAATAGTATAGCCGCTTTTTCCATCACTACTCCATTCCCACCCGATGTCGTCAAGCCTAAACCCCCTAGTTAAGACACGAACGTTTTTAGCGGTCATAAAAGCGGAATAGAACCCTACACCAAACTGACCGATTAAATTGACATCATTTTTTGCTTTATCAGCTAATTGGGCCAAAAAATGCTGTGCTCCGGAATGAGCTATTGAGCCTATATTAGTGATTACTTCATCATGGGTCATGCCAATTCCCACATCAGAGATAGTCAGAGTATGAGCTTTCTCATCCATATCAATGGTAATTTCCAGTGAAAGATGATCATCAAAAATTTCCTTATGAGTTAAGCTTTCGTGTCGAAATCTTTCCAAGGCATCCGCAGCATTGGAAATTAATTCTCTAACAAAAATTTCACGATTCGTGTAAAGTGAATTGATGACAATATCAAGCACTTTATTTACTTCAGCTTGAAATTGATGAGTTTCAACAGTATTTGTATCTGTATTTGTAGGCATAAACTATAACCTCCTTTATTTAAAAAAAAATTTTAAAATGCAGCCCTCTTTTTTCATCCTGAGTGCTCTCTCGGGTGAAAGATTGAATTTCGCGCAAGGCTTTCAAATAGCTCCCTTTCTTTGGAACTTAAACTTTTTGGAATGACGATTGTTAAAATAATGTATAAATCCCCTTTTTCATCATTAGGCTTCGGGAGACCCTTTCCACGAAGACGCATTCGCTGTGCACTTTGGGCCCCGACAGGCAATGAGAGAGTGACCCCTCAAGAGTGGGAATATCGATCTTTGATCTGGCCCCTTTCTTGACCAATTGCCCGATGAAGAGCATTTTTTAGCTCGTCTCCCGGCACCATGGAACCTTTCCCCAAAAAGGACCTCAAAAAAATCGCTAAAGCCCCCTTTCCCGATATCATTGATATCAAATCCTGCAGGGGAGTTCTGATATTGAAAATGAACATTCCGCCATCCGGGGGGAGGGGTAAAGTACTGCCCGGGACCCCGGTTTTTCCCAAGCTGATCATATTTTTGACCTTTCACCCCAAGTATTTTGTAATAATCCTGAAACTTAACAGCCATCTTATTTTCAATCACCTTCTACATCTTCTCCCTTTTCAGAGAGAAGATGTAGAATGACATTTTCCTTATTTTTCAGTAAATTCTGCATCAATTACATCATCATTGCCGGTTGTTCCTTGAGCCCCGCCTCCTGCATCAGGCCCTGCTTGAGGGCCGGCCCCCGGTTGTGGTCCCGGTCCGGTTTGAGCCTGCTGGGCGGCGGCAGCAGACAAAGCGTGGGCTGCCTGTTGCAAATCACTTTTTAACTGACGGATTTTCTCAACAGGAGCATCTTCTTTAATAGCAGTGCGGATATCAGCAATTAATTGTTCGCACCGGGCTTTTTCGTTCACGGGAACTTTATCTCCCAGCTCAGTCAAGGTCCTTTCAACTTGATATGCTAAAGAGTCAGCCTGATTTCGCTCTTCAATGGATTCTTTTCGCTTTTTATCTTCTTCTGCATGAGCTTCGGCCTCTCGAACCATTCGTTCACTTTCCTCTTTATCAAGATTGGTAGATCCGCTTATAGTAATTTTTTGCTCTTTTCCAGTATCTTTATCTTTAGCTGATACATTTAAAATTCCATTAGCATCAACATCAAAGGTCACCTCAACCTGAGGGACCCCTCGTGGTGCCGGTCTAATTCCCTCTAATTTAAACCGCCCCAGCTGCCGATTGTCTTGGGCCATGGGCCTTTCTCCCTGCAACACTACAATATCTACGGCAGGTTGGCTATCATCGGCAGTTGAAAATACCTCCGCTCGCCGAGCAGGAATGGTGGTATTTCGTTCTATTAAACGAGTCATAACCCCACCCATAGTTTCTACTCCCAGGGAAAGAGGAGTTACATCAAGCAAGAGGATGTCTTTAACTTCTCCTTGTATGATACCTGCTTGGACGGCTGCTCCAACCGAGACTACCTCATCAGGGTTTACCGACATATTGGGCTGTTTGCCCCCGGTTAATTTACGAACCAGTTCTTGCACTGCGGGCATTCTGGTGGAGCCCCCAACTAGTATTACCTCATCAATTTCTTTTTCAGTCAATTTGGCGTCACTTAAAGCTTGCTGAACCGGTCCTAAACATCTATCAACCAAATGATGGGTTAATTGCTCAAATTTAGCCTTGGTGAGATTCATGTTCAGATGTTTGGGTCCGGTGTTATCCGCAGTAATAAAAGGCAAATTAATACTGGTTTGGGCCATGCTCGATAACTCGCATTTTGCTTTTTCAGCAGCCTCGTATAACCTTTGAAGGGCCTGCCGGTCATTCCGCAAGTCAATTCCCTGTTCACGTTTAAATTCATCAGCCAGATAATCTACTACACATTTATCAAAATCATCTCCTCCCAAGTGAGTATCCCCTGAGGTAGAGCGAACTTCACAAACGCCTTCTCCCACCTCTAAGACAGAAACATCAAAAGTTCCGCCCCCAAGATCGAACACCATTACCGTTTCATTTTTCTTCTTTTCCATACCATAAGCCAGGGCAGCTGCAGTTGGTTCGTTGACTACCCGCAATACTTCAAGCCCGGCAATTTTCCCGGCATCTTTGGTAGCATGTCGTTGGGCATCATTAAAGTAAGCAGGTACAGTAATTACGGCTTTCTTCACTTTCTCTCCCAAATAACTTGAAGCATCATCTACTAATTTTCGCAGTACTTGAGATGAAATTTCCTCAGGAGCATACTGTTTTCCTATAATGTTGAATCGTACTGCATCATTGGGCCCCGGTTCTACTTTATAAGGAACAATTTTTATTTCTGAGCCTACTTCACCATAATTCCTCCCTATAAACCTTTTGGCTGAGCCAATAGTGGATTGCGGATTCATTACTGCTTGCCGCTTGGCCACCTGGCCAACCAGCCGTTGACCATCATCAGTGAAAGCCACTACTGATGGAGTGGTTCTGGCCCCTTCGGCATTGGCGATCACAACAGGTTTTCCACCTTCCATTACGGCTACGCAAGAATTAGTCGTCCCTAAATCTATACCTACTGCCTTTGGCATAACAAATACCCCCTATTCGTTAAAGTTATTTTGCTTATACTCAAGATATTCCAATATTTTTGATAAGTTATTGGAGATATTAAAGTCACCTTTTTTGCTAGCATAATTTATACCAACTTCAATATACCATTTTTTTAAAGATATATCAATAAGTTAGGTACAAAGGGCTTTTCCTTTTAATGGGGATTGTGACGTTGCATGCGACGGTTGTGTTCGGTACAAGCTTTGATACTACCTAATATTACCTGGGTCATTAGTTGACAAGACAACATGGGTAAAATATAATAAGAATCTTAGAATTTCTTCTATTTGTTGCTAAATTGATTAGAGT
>JAUWIR010000021.1 GCA_030605265.1 Pseudomonadota bacterium
TACTCCCAAAATAATCGTTAAAAAATAGTTTTTATTATTTGGTAGATGGTACTATGGATCTCTTCTTCCATTGGAAAGTGACCTGAGGAGACTGAATATGAAGATAAAAGCTTTAAAGAATGCTAATTACCTCATCACCCTGTTTTGCCTTTTGATTGTCCTGTTTTCCTTTTCCTTTTTTAGCTCAGGATGTTCAAAAGTAAGTGACAGCGATAAAGAAGCCGCTAAAGAAACTACGACTGATGCTGGTACCGATGCAGACATTTCATTACTGGACAGCGTCAAAACCACCATTTTATTATATGCAAGTTCTGCCAGCATTGTGGCTAATGCCGTTTCTTCAGCTATCATATTTGCTGAGGTAAAAGGGCCTTCAGGTGAGCCTGTGGATGATGGTGTGACAGTTACTTTTTCCACTGATGCCGGAGATATTGACCCTGATACGGAAGGGGTTCAAACTGAAATTAACACTACTACCGAAGGCGGGCTTGCTCAGGCAATACTCACAAGTTCCACCAATATCGGCATGGCTACAGTCACTGCCAATACTGAGGGATTCCCTGCAACTACCTCAATTGAATTTGTCCCCGGCCCTCCTTTTACATTATCCTTGGAAGCTTCACCGGATAGTATGTTGGCGGATGGTATTAGTCAAAGTATCATAACCGCACTTGTTTTAGATGCTCATGATAATCCTGTTCTTAACGGAACAACTCTTATCTTTAAGAACCTTCAATACGGCAAGTTAAGTAATTTGGTAGTCACCACTACTGACGGCAGAGCTTCCACGATTTATACAGCCCCTGACTCTTCAGATTTGGAAAAAGTTACTATTACCGCATATACCACCAATGGGGTACAACAAAAAAAAGATATCACTATTTCTTTACAAGAAATTAATATTGCAGGTCTTGAATTAACCGCAGATCCGGACTCACTGCCTGCCAATGGAACAAGTAAAGCAAGAATTTGTGCTACAGTGACTTTAGATGGTGGTGGATTGGCACCAGACGGAATCCAAGTGACTTTTGAAATTGAAGGAGAAGGAAGTTTTGAAGAAAGCGGGGATTCAACTTTTACTAAGGAAACTATTGGAGGGAAGGCTTGTATTATATTGATTAGTAGCAACACTAGTGGCGTTGCGACAATTAAGGGCACTGCTAAAGCCACTTCCAGAGAAAAGACCAATGAGATCCAAGTCACCTATGCTCCCGGGAGTGTTGAAGTATCAATAGTTCCCAATTCTCTTTTAGGTACGGGTGAGGAGACGGCCAACATAACAGTTACCTTAAAAGACGCTTCCGGCAATACTCCGAATGATGATCCAAATGTCATGATAACTTTAAATGACCGCAGTCTAGGAATGATTGAGGGCATGAATAATACAGGTCAAATAACTAAAAAAACTTCAAATGGACAGGCACAAGTCAATTTTACAGCCTTTACCAAAGAAGGCACAGCTACAATTACCGGCACTTGGAAAAAAGACGATGCTGAAATCAAAGGTTCAGCTTCAATAGATATCCAACCATCCCCTGCAGATATTCAGATAGCCGAAGGGTTTCCCGACCCAACATCAATTAGCGTAAAAGGAACAGGCGGGACCTCAACCACTATGATTACCTTTGATATATGGGATAGTCGCGGGGGCCCGGTACCGGATGGATATCGAATTGATTTTACTATAGAAAATGGCCCTAATGGAGGGGAAAGCATTATTCCCATTTCAGCCAAAACAGAAAACGGACAAGTGAGTACCATTTTAAGAAGCGGCACAAAATCCGGGCCTGTCAGCATCAAAGCAGCTTACCATTATGACGGCACTATAACTACAACCACCAGTTTAATTGCTATTCATGCCGGCCCTCCTGTAGGAGAAGAATTCGGCATTGCCGCTCAATATAGAAATGTTGCAGGCTGGTGGATATATTTTATACAAAATCCTATCACCATTGGTGCCGGTGATAAATATGGCAATGCCATACCCGATAATACGGCCATATCCTTTAAAACTTATAATACTGGTGGTTATTTTGCCCCCGGCAGCTCTTCAACCTTAAACGGACTTTGCACAAGCACCCACTATACAAATGCTCCCAAACCTCTACAAGGCTTTGTATCGTTAACAGGAGAAGCTGTTGATGGCGGGAGGACAACCCATGTTACCTCCATAACAGTATCACCTTTTGATGAGCATATTATCTATGCAGGGACCAATGGAGGGGGAGTGTATAAATCACTTGACGAGGGTGCATCCTGGTATAATACAAGTCGGTCATCAACAATGCCCGGGCAAAATTGGATCGATCCGTATATAAATGATATTTCTGTTGACCCGGATAATCGAAATACTATTTATGCAGCCACAGGCTATTTGGGCAAGGGAAACGTCTTTTGCAGCCTTGATGGGGGATTAAATTGGAACAGTAATAATCCGGAGAAATGGAACGGGATTTTTAGTAGTAATAAAGCTGTGCTGGCAATACTATGCGACGGCATAGAGGATGAATATGATAATTCGGATTATCCCTATGTATGGATCGGTACGGAAGGAGCCGGGGCTCTCTATTCCAAAGATGGTATTTGTTTTCAGTATGGTGGAGAGGTTATTCCTATAGATCCGACAGAGGAAGAACCTCCTGGGTCGGGTCATTATATAAATGCAAATAATTATGGAGAGGGTTACCTTGCAAAACCAATCCTTTCCAGTACCAGTAAGACGGAAGAATGGACAGCCGAGTTTCAAGCAACGAATTTAACAACCACTACACCCGAACTAAGCACTGATAATTCTAAAGACAAAATTTCCTATGACGGCGGTTCAGGATCTACAATAACTGATAGATTTCATAGTGCCGGAGGTAACTTTTATTTTGAGTCAGATAATAAAGGAAGCTCATACTTTTTGGTTACTTTAAGGGACTATGATGGCAGTGCAAAGGATGAAGACCTGGAATTGGAATATGACGACCCCAATGAACCATCTATTGGAACTTTAGCTAAATACTTAGAGCAAGGGTATTACTCACTTGAAATACTTAGCGCTGATAGTAACTGGAGTATAGATGTTATTGGTAATCTTGGCAAAGGAGAAATAGAGGATTTATCAGCTACCAGTTCAGCTTGCACTGAAACATGGACAATTAGCTACCAAGATAATGATAATTGGACAGTAGAGGGAAGTCAATCTGGCAGTCAAGATAATGCAGAAACTGATGAGCTTTATACCTCGAATAACGGAGAGATCAGCTTTACAATTACCTCTACCAGTGTTAATCCTTATCACAGTGGAGACACATGGACTTTTGATACTATGGTAACCGGTAATTGGCTTGTCAGTGGAAATGTTTCTGGAATTCAGGAAAAATATGCTTTCAACGATATGATATATGAGTCGGACGGCAAGGAGGTTACCTTTATTATTAATGAAGAGGGCCTTCCTTTTAAAGAAGAAGATACTTTTAACTTTAAAGTTGAGGAAAGCGGCTTAGGCCACGGGAAAACAGTAAAGGACTTAGCCAGAGTTCCAGGCGATACTCATGGAGAAAATGCAATTCTGTATGCAGCCACGGCTGCAGGTGTTTATAGAAGTAATGATGGAGGAAAAATGTGGGAAAAGACTTCCTCCTTTACCGGAAACAGTATTACGAAAATAGTAATCCATCCTTCATCACCACCTCTTGACCCAAATAATCATATATTATATGTCGGAACATCAGATGCCGGTGTATGGTTTAGTTATAATGGAGGTAAAACCTGGGAAGGTGGAAAATCCGTCTTTAAGGGTTTGGAAAAAGGAATTAGTGCAACTACTCCTCTCCCAGACCCCGGGATTAATGGGAATGGTACTATGACTGAAGTAATGATTAATCCAAATGCCCAATCAGAAAAATGGACTCTTTGTTATGATCCCGATATCCCCGGATTTTCTGTTTCCGGCAGTCAATCAGTAGACCCCAATCGTCCCCCCGCAACGGTCGGCCAAGTTTATGATCCAAACTTTTCCACCGGCCCCATCTCTTTCACAATCTATGAAGGCATATTCCCCTTTCAAAGTGGAGATAAATTTACCTTTACTACCACACGCGACCCCGGGGTTTATATCAAAGATCTTCTTTTAGATCATGTCAATAAGTATTTATATACAACTACTTATTTTGAGGGGATCTCAGATGCCCATGCGGTTGGAAATGTATATAGAAAAAAGCTTAACACTAACGGCACTTTTGTAGATACAAATATACCTTGGGAAGAAACTAATGAGGGCCTTCCTGAATATGATCCTCCGGAAGATAAAACTCTTTTTGCCATGCACTCTTTGGCCTTAGATGATCCCTTAAATCCATCTACTATATATATTGGTGGTGATGGGATAAGTCTTCATCAATCCAATTTGGATAAAGGAACACTTTCCTGGCGGGAAAGCAAAATCGGCCTCACTAACCTTATTATGACCAGAATGCCCATCCTTTTCTCCGGAGAGTGTCATATGGAAATCACTAAATATGATCTACCGAATGATATTGACAGATTTATGGTCTATATCCAGGATGAAAACGGCAATCCACCTGTTGCAGGTTCAGTTTTCTTAGTTGAGCAAGATATAGGCACCGAAATAACTAAGATATTTGAAGTGAAATATGGGGACTGTTATATACATGCCGGCACATTCCGAGACCCTTCGGATAAATCAACAGACATTCCTTACTTCATAGAAGTCCAAAGATATCCGGGTTTTATTGATAATATAATTCTCACTTTTACACCGCTTGAGAATACTTCTCCAGAACCCCCGGGCAACTCCGGAGCAATACAAGTAATAACTTATTAATATAAGCAAAAAAATTTATCTACTTGGAGTATTGAGTGTTTACAATACTCCAAGTAGATAAGGAGTATCCTCGCATCCATCCATTTCCCAAAATATTTGAAAATCGTAACAGTTCAATTCACCACGGAGATGACACAGAGAAAAACCAAAGGCCTGTGCAAATAGAGTTCATGATATAGACATTCTTCGTAAGCCGGCTCTAATAGGCCACTCTCAGTGCCTCTCTGTGTCTCCGTGGTGAAATATGACCGAAAATAATATCATTAAAAAATATCCTTCCTATAAAAAATAACTTTTTTCCGATTATATATTTGTAACCTTACCCCAAAATATGTTATTATAAAGGCTGAAATCATTCTTTTATTAACAAAATTCTCGACATTTTTATTTATTTATATTATAGAATGATAATTTCTTAAAAAGTGAAAAGTAAAATGTAAAAAGTCTATATATAGTATGATTTTAAAATTATTTATATCACATGTAGACTTTTTTTAACTTTTTACTTTTAACCTTTTACTTTTTACGAATTCATTATAGAACAATATCGACAGATGAAAAAGAAAAAAGAAAAAACAAATAATGATCTCAAAATAGCCCCTGATGCAGCCAACAGGTTCAAGAGGTTGGATGATCAATGCGTTGATTCCATTCTTAACTCTATTTCCGATTTAATGCTCATTGTAAATAAAAATTATGAAATAATATGGAATAATAAGGCTGTCTCGGATCAATATGGTTGTCAAATAGGCAAAAAATGTTTTCAATTTCTAAAAGCGGATACCTCTACCTGTTCAACCGAACCCTCTTGTTTAGCTGAACAAACTTTCCTTGATCAGACTACCCATTGTGAGGAATATTCCATGATTACCTTGACCGGAGAAAGACATCATTACCTAATTACCTTTTCTCCCATGAAACAAGCAAATCAAACTTCCGCTGTTCTTCTTACCTTCACGGATATCACTGAAAATAAACGTATGAAGCATGATATTAGTCAACTAAAGGAATTAAATGAAGAGATTATAAAGATTGTTCCTATTGGCATGCAACTGCTGGATACAAAATTTCAGATTTGTTTTTGGAACCCGGCTATGGAAAAAATGATGGGCATCTCCAATACCAAGATTCATGGCAAAAAATTATTCGATATATTCCCGATTATTAAAAAACCGGAAATGATGACCGTTCTCAAAGATGTTCTGAACAAAGGCAACCCTTTTTCCCGCGAAGTTCATCAGCAGCCAAAACCGGACGGCTCTATTATCTACACCAATTTAAGTATTTTCCCCTTAAAGGATAGTAAAAACGAGGTCACCGCTATCCTAATCTGTATGAAGGACATTACTGAACATAAATTTATTGAAAATAAGTTGGAAAAAAAGGCCCAAGAGCAGGCCAAAGGGATAAAGGATTGGGAAAAAAGGTTTCATGATTTAGTTGAAAATTCATTAGAGGGAATCGGCATTATCAAAGGGACAACCTTTACCTACCTCAATCCCGGACTGGCAAAAATGTTGGGATATGATAGTCCTCAAAAATTAATTGGCAAATCATTAAAAGTAATCCATCCTGATAATGATCATGGGTGGAAGATCATCCAAAAAAGGCTGGAAAGAAAAAAGCAAAAAAAAGCAAACCCGGTGCGCTTTGAAATAAAAGCGTTAAAAAAAGACGACAGCATCATCGATATGGAAGTATCCACCTCTGAGGTATTTTTTGAGGGAGAAACGACCACCCTGGCTACATACCGGGATATAACCGAGAAAAAAAAGCTGGAAGATATGGAAAAAAAATTACACCTCCAAATCCTTCATTCCGATAGGTTAGCTGCCATGGGAAGATTTGCCGCCGGTGTGGCCCATGAGATTAATAATCCATTGGCTGTTCTCTCCGGCCGTATTCAAGAGCTGCTTGTTCAATATAAGAAGGATGAAGAATTAGAACGTAATTTTGCCAGTATGAAACGGGTGTGTGACCGCATAGGTAAAATAGTCGACAGTTTACTTTATTTCTCAAAACAAAAAGAAGAGCCAAAGTATCTTTATGATGTCAACGAGGTCATTGAGGACGCCATCTCAATGTTCGAAAGACAAACCCAAACAAAAGGAGTTCGTTTAATTAAACGCTACACCTCTGATCTGCCCCCCATTGTCATAATTGCCGCTCAGATACAGCAAGTTATTGTAAATATGCTCATCAATGCCATCGATGCAACTGGAGTAGGAGATATGATTACCATTTCAACCAAATTGGATAAGAGAAAAAAAAATCTTGTAATTACTTTTAAAGATACCGGCTGCGGAATACCTACAAAATATTTAAAAAAGGTATTTGAGCCCTTCTTTACTACTAAAGGGATCGATAAGGGAAGTGGGCTCGGCTTATCGATTAGTTCCGGTATTGTTAAGAATCATAACGGCAGCATTCGAGTGCGCTCAAAAGAGGGATCCGGAACAATATTTACTATTACTCTTCCACTGCCAACACAGGAAGAAACTGAAAAATATAGTCTTGCTTCCGTACATTATTAAAAATGAAACAAAGATAACTCTGAACCTTTGAACCCTGAACTTTTGAACCCTTTTTATTTATTGATTCCGTTTATAGTGGTGAGGAGATACCTTCTTGACCTTAAGGTTTTTGATGGCATAAAGCGCCTGATCTGCCTTATGGACTAATTCATAATCATTTCCGGCATCTTGAGGATAATTAGCTATACCATAACTAATAGAAATTTTTAATGATTCCTCTACTTGAGAGCAACAAAAAATTTGCCCTGCCAATTCACTCTGGATGCGGACCATGGCCTTTTCCGCATTATCTTTTGAGGTTTCGGGCATAATTACCACAAACTCATCACCGCCATATCGAGCAACAATATCCACTTCTCTTAATTTTTCACGAATAAATTGGGCCACTGATTTTATGACAAAGTCGCCTATTTGATGGCCATAAGTATCATTAAATTCCTTAAAATAATCAATATCCAAAATAGACAAAGAAACATCATGTTGATAGCGGTCAGACATCTTTAATACACTTGCCAAAGTTTTATCAAAATAATAACGACTATACAACTGAGTAAAGGAATCAATCTGCACTAATTTCCGCAAAGCATGAAATCTTGCTATCTTAGCTTGTATTCTCGCTGCCAATTCTTCCGCGCCAATTGACTTATGAATATAATCGTCCGCCCCCACCTGCAATCGTACAAGATTATTGCTTATATCATCCTCATCATCCATCAACAGAACCAAAGGAATAACTGCGGTTAACGGTTTTTCTCGTACTCGCCGGCAAAACTCAATACTGCTGATTGGTGATAAATAGGCATCAATAATGATAATATCCGGTGTCTGTTCATTTAAAAGACCCAGCGCCCCAGCTCCATTCTCCGCTTCCAGAACAATATACCCTTTGCTTTCCAAATATCCTTTCAAACGCTCCCTAATTATTCCTTCTTCTAGTAATAGGACCTTAGCTGGTGTTTGGATCATATTCCCTCCAAAGTAGAATTACAATAGCTAATCAGTCGGCATTCTCACCTTGAAATGAAGAAGAGATGCTCTCTTGAGATAAATTCTCTATTTTCTGGATTTTTACTCGATAAATCCTTCGCTCATCCACCTTTTCAATAAAAAATTTTAACCCCTTATAATCGATATGTTCTCCCTGCTGGGGGACCCTCTCAATAAGGGTAAAAATTAGTCCCCCCACAGTTTCATAATCATCTCCTTTTAAGGATATCTTATAATAATCCTCAAGTTCATCAATTTCCAATCTTCCATCCGCAATAATAGTATTCTGGTCAACTACAAGCATTTTCTGTTTGCCAATATCATACTCGTCTTCTATCTCGCCAACCAATTCCTCTAACAGGTCCTCAATCGTTACTAACCCGGCGATGCCTCCGTATTCATCAATAACAATAGCTAAATGGACTTTCTTGCGTTGAAATTCCCTTAACAACTCAGCAATTTTTTTCGTTTCCGGAATAAAAAAAGCAGATCGCATTATTTTGGTAATATCAAAATCTTTTTTATCCATATCATGTAAACGAAGCAGATCTTTAACATATAAAATCCCGATCAAATTATCAATTCGTTCTTTATAAACCGGGATCCTTGAATGCCCGTCTTTTATAACAAACTCCAAAACTTTATCAAAAGTAACATCATCTCTGAGACAGGACATCTCAATTCTCGGGACCATAACCTCACGAACAATAGTATCCCCGAATTCTAAAATACTATGGAGCATTTCATGCTCATCTTCTTCAATTACTCCATGTTTTTCCCCGTCATCGATTAATTGTTTTAACTCTTCTTCACTTTCCAGATGAATCTTTCGAGAAGTAAATAAATTTTTAAAAATTTGCCTGAGGTAATGAAAAAAACAAAAAAGACTATTTGAATTACCAGAGGGAGGTCCCTCCATTTTTTCCATAATTATTATTATTACTCCTTCTTATTTCTTAATAAAATTATTATATAAAATAAAAACTACAGCAGTAGTGAGGCCACCAAAAAAAGCGCCGGCAACCACTTCAATATTGGTATGGATTTTTAGAAGCAGTCTACTATGACTGACCATAAAGGCTAAACAAAAGGTCAGGACAATAATTATTGGATCACTACTTAAAAAAAGTACTGCAGTACCGATTGAAAAAGCTACTGCAGCGTGCCCACTTGGCATTCCTCCATGCAGGGGCTCTCCTTTGCCAAATTTTGCTTTAGCAATGACAATCATAATAATGACCAAAAGAAGTGTGAAAAGAACTATGTAAGCACTATATTCATTTTTACTCAGCTGATGAAAAGCCTTCACTGACTCAAAAGCCGGCCCGAATAAATAGGGAGTAAAAATAAAAATCCCCAGGACAACAGCTCCTATGGCGGCAATTAACACAGCGCCTGCAGCAATATCTTTTATAATTTTTGCCTTGTGATTTATGGAAGGGCTGACCATATTAACTATTTCTTCAATGGCTGTATTAAAAATCTCAGCTATTAAAACCATAATGATAATAAGTATTACCAAAAGAAAATCAACTTTCTTTATTGGTAAAAAAATGCCTATCAAAAGAATTAAAGCTGCTGCAAGAAAATGATAGCGGATATTCTTTTGGGTTTTAACAGTAAAGATTATCCCTTCAATAGCATAATTTATTTTTTCTATAAGACTAAAAGAATTATTGGGGGCCATCTTGCTTACTATTCACCTGGATAAATTTTGAGATTTCCCGAGTTTTTTCTTCCATGATTGAAGCCTCTTTTTTCTTGATATGATCGTAACCGGCCAAATGCAGGATCCCATGAATCAGTAAAAAGGCAAATTCATTTTCAAAAATATCATCTCTCTCCACAGCCTGTCTTTGGCAAGTTTCCACAGAAATAACCACATCTCCCAAAAGGTTGGGATTAATATTTCCATAGTCCCCCTCTTTCATGGAAAAAGCCAACACATCAGTAGCTGAATCATAAGATCGATATTTATGATTCAATTCTTGTATCTCTTTATCTGTGACGAGAAGGATACTCACTTCCGGGGTTTGATAACCCAAGGCGTTTAAAATTTTCCTCACTATCTTCTTCCAAACTGTTATATTTATTTTTATTATCTTTTGTTGATTTCTGATTTGAATCTCCATTTTTTTCTTTTTTTCCATTTTCCGCCTCAATATTAGGGTAAGGGATCCTTTGGTGAAATATGCCGGTCAAAATACGGTTAAAACTTCCGGCAATCTGATGTAAATCTTTTAAAGTCAGCTCACATTCATCCAATTGCCCGTCTTTAAATACATTGTTAATTATAGTTAAAATTAACCCCTTAATCCGAGAAGGGCTCGGCTCGGTTAAGGTCCTTGAGGCAGCCTCCACAGCATCCGCCAGCATGACAATCCCGGCCTCTTTTGTCTGAGGCTTGGGCCCGGGGTATCGGTAATCTTCTTCCTTAATTATCTGTATTTTTTGAGATTCCTTTTCCTCTTGGTCCTTAGCTTTCTTATAGAAAAATTTTTGCAAACTTGTCCCATGATGTTGACTAATCATATCGATGATCATCGGGCTCACTTTATTCTGTCTGGCCAGCTCGATCCCATCTTTTACATGGGAAATTAAAATTAAACCACTCATACTGGGCGAAAGTTTTTCGTGTTCATTTTTAAAATTCATTTGGTTTTCTACAAAATAACGAGGTTTCTTAATTTTACCAATATCATGATAATTCGAAGCAACTCTGGCTAAAAGAGAATTAGCGCCTATGGCGTCACATGCCGCCTCAGCCAAATTACCGACAATTATACTATGGTGATAGGTCCCCGGCGCCACGGTAGCCAACCGCCTCAGGATAGGTTGATTCATATTTAATAATTCCAACAACTTAATATCAGTAGTGAGCTTAAATAATGATTCAAATACAGGGATAAGGGCCGAAACTAAAGTAGCCACCACCAGCCCGCCAATAATACCAAAGAGACAATCAGAGACCCCTTGCCAACTAAAGAATACTCCTTTAGCCATATCCAGAGGGATAATTACCGCTAAATTTGCCAAACTTACCATGGCCCCTGCCCTAACAATTGCCGTGCGGTGGCTCATGTAAACTAATCCGTAAATCGCTCCTAATCCACCAAAAAAAGCCACCAGAAAAAAATAAAAATCTTTACTTAAAAGTAAACAGGAAAAGATGGCTACAACCGCTGATACCATAACTGCAATTTGATCGTCCAATAATAAGGCAATTAACATGGCTGCAGCAGCAAAAGGAAAAGCATAAAAATAAGAGACCGGCTCTATTAAGGCTATAGTTGCCGACAAGCCGTTGGCTATATAGACAAACATCTTATTAAAAAAAATCGTCACTACAATAACTAAGAAAATCAAAAGTAAATATTTTATATCATCAGCAATTGCCGGATGATGCCTCTTGATGAAAAATAATAACATGATCAAGGTTAATAAAATAATAACGCCCAAACCTAAAAAAGAAAGAAAAATATTTTCCTGTTCAGTGATCCTGGTTAATTCATTCAATTTGGTTACATGGCTTTCAGTAATCCTTTCCCCTTCCCGAACAATCATCTCCCCTTTTTTTATTTGGAAAAAGGAGGGTTTAACATTCTCTACTGCGCTTTTTTTTCTAAGCCGTGTCTCACTTAAATTAAGGGTCATATTGGGATAAACAAACTCATTAGTTACTTTGGATACTAAATGAGAAAGCATCCGATCCTCTGAAAAAAATAGTAAAGCAGCTTTTTGCAACTCCTTCTTTGCTCGGTCCTCATTTAAAACACCTGATATATCCTTGAGTTCAATCTCCTCTCCAGTGGTAATATTTCTTTTGATAAAACCATTTTTCTCTTCTTCAAGGGCAAAATTTAAACTTCCAAGAATACCATTTTTCATAACTTGCTTTAGCAGACGCGTAACGGCCTTGCGCAAATAATTCTTATCTGAATATTGAAGCAGATATTGATATTCCTCGAAGGAGATATTTAAAGAAGTTTTCTCTTTAAATTCTTTCCATTTTTCTTTGGGGGTCGATCTTGGTTCAGGATTTAATGATAAAGTTGAACTCTTAAAAGTTGAGCCATCAAAGGTGCCGTCTGAGGAAATTTCTGAATCCCCGGATTGAGAGGATTTACTTAAGGAAAGTTCTAAGGTTTCTTGAATTTGTTCTTCTGAAATCTCCTGATCTTTCCGGTCTTTCTTTAATAGATCAAAAATTGAATGTATTTTCTGATCAATTTCCGCCAGCAATCTATTATCATAATCATAAACCGGCAAAACTTTTGCTTCCGCCTCTTTTTGCCTTTTTATGGTAGTAGTTTTATCCTCTACTTGAAAATCCTTTGGTGCTTTAATGTCCTTGGGGCTTATTTCCCCTACTTGCATGGAGATATTAGGGAAACTCACTACTGAAGAGATTAAATAGGTTAAAAGAATAGTTGATCCTAACAAAAGACCAATGATTTGAATTGCATAGTTCCGGAAAAATTTTGGAGAAGAGGATTTTTTATCTTTAAGTGGTATTTTTTTTTCTAAGGATATTTTCTTTGTCCCTACCGGGGAACTTTTTTTCCCCCCTACTATGGAACTTTTCTTCCCTTTACCAAACATTTTTAACCTTTATAGAGGGAATTGCTGGATTTTTTTTCACTGGCAATAAACCTATCGTAAGCCTTAATAATTTTTTGTACTAAATTATGCCGAACGACATCTCGATCGGAAAAATAAACAAAGCGGATACCATTCACTTTTTGTAATATTCTTTGCACCTCTACTAATCCAGATTTTCGTTCAGGAGGCAAATCAATTTGGGTGATATCTCCGGTAATTACTGCTTTTGATCCAAACCCTAACCTGGTTAAAAACATCTTCATTTGCTCGGAAGTAGTATTTTGAGCTTCATCAAGAATTATAAAAGCGTTATTTAACGTCCTTCCCCGCATATAGGCTAAGGGGGCAATTTCGATAACATCTCTTTCCATTAATCGATGCGCCTTCTCAGTATCCATCATGTCATACAAAGCGTCATACAAAGGCCGCAAATAAGGATTCACCTTTTCTTGCAAATCTCCGGGCAGAAAGCCTAACTTTTCACCGGCCTCAACTGCCGGTTTGACTAAAATTATTCGACTTACCTCCTTTTTCGTCAGAGAAGATACAGCCATGGCCATAGCTAAATAGGTTTTCCCTGTTCCTGCAGGACCGATTCCAAAAACAATATCATCCTCTCTGATAGCTTGAATATACTCTTGCTGAATTTTTCCCTTAGCACGAATATATCGTTTTCTTCCAGATACTTCGATTTGATCCAAAAAAATTGATTCTAAATCCGCATTTTCATCCTCTGTGATAGTCCTGAGAATATATTTAATATCAGTTGCTTTATTTACCGCTCCCTGTTTAATTAAATTCAATAACCGAGGCAATATACTGCTCGCTCTGACTACGTTTTCTTCATTTCCCAAGATACTGAATTGATTTCCCCGACTTGATATTTGAACCTGAAAATTATCTTCCAGCAGCTTTATATTATGTTCATGACATCCTAAAAAGTCTATTAGCTTTTGGTTATATTCACACTCGATTTTCTTTACTACCTGCTCTTTTTTCAAGATGATCAATAAATCCTGATTAGAAAAAAATTAAATAATTGTTCACAATAACTATTTATCATCATATTTTGACCAACCTCCGCGTTTTTTTGCCTGTACTGTCGCCCTGATTATCTGTTCTTCAGAGAGTATCTTGGGGATAATAAAAATTTGTCCGGGATATATAAGGTCCGGATCACGGATTTGGGAACGATTTGCCTTATAGATGATGGGCCAAACAAAAGGATTATTATAGATATTTTCCCCTCTGACAAATCATCCATAAGGAATCACCCGTCTCTACCACAAAACTGATATCCGTAGGTTTTACTTCTTTTGTCTTCAGTCCATGCTTTTTTTCAACTTTTGGTCCACTTTTTTTTAGATTTTTTTTCCTTAATCCGGCTTTTTCCTCTTTTAGCTTCAGCTCCATTTTTTGTGTTTCCTTTTCCAGGATACTGCAACGTTCTATTATTTCATTGGCCTTTTTTTCAACAATAGAATACAGTTCTTTTTGATAATCCTTCTGAACTTCCCGGAAAATTTGCAATATAGCCCTATACTCATCAATATTATATCTTATTTTCCCCTTATCCTCTAAATCACATAATGCTTTGTGAGCGATAAATAGCTTTTTTTCAGCTTTTTTCCTGGCCTCTTCTTTTAACTTGGCAACCCTGGATTTAACTTGATCAGCCTCTAGAATAATCTCAAGAGCTAATATCTTAGATTGTTCGTAATTTTTTTCCACCATGCCCTTTCTAGCTTGGGCCAGTTTACTTTTCATTTCTTCAAAATCCTCGCCTGCATAAAGGTCTGCTCCGGATGATTGAGCTGAAGTAAGGGCCCTTTGTGCATTAGTTATCTCTTTAAGGGGAGGTTTTATACAACTGCACAGCGTAAAAAAAATAATTAAAATACTTAAAAAAAGATTCGTTTTCTTAATTTTTAAATCCACAATTTCAACCCCTAATGATCCTTATTTAACTCTTTGAATATTTGTATATTTTTCTCGATATATTAATATCATGACGCCAAGACATTGTCAAGTAAAATCAAATACTTAATTTTCATGTGGGCATTCTATAAAACAAATACCCTCCAAGAGTTAAAAAAATAATATTCCCAAACCAGGCTGACAGTATTGGAGGTGACAGCCCCGCATGCCCCATGGAAATACTTAGATAAAACACTACCCAATATAAAAAACTAATGAATACTCCCATACCGATATTCAAAAGCCGTGCCGATTTTTCTATTTTTATTGAAAATGACACCCCAACTAACGTCATAACAAAAATGATAAAGGGAATAGAAATCTTAGAATATAAATCCACTTTATATTTCTCCACCATATATCCCATACCCGGGAGTCGCTTTATATATTTCGACAATTCTTGATAACACATCTCTTGTGGCTGCTTCTGAAGGAGAAAGATATCTTTAAATCTTACGGGGAGAGAAATGGCTTCTTGTTGAAATTTTCTAAATTGATTCCCTTTCAATTGCTCATCTTGATTAAAGACACGCTCAACTCCATTATAGAGATACCAAACCCCGTCACGGGAAAATCCACGTTCAGCATCAATTCTTCGGATTAATTGAAAATGCGGACTTAATTGGAATAGTTTTATTCCCCATACTTCTTTTCGTTCTAAATCTGCTAATTGCACATTAATGATATCATTCTCTCCACCCCAGAACCAAATTTGGTCCCGGCCGGAGCTTTGGATAACTTTTTCTCCTTCTATAATCTTTCTATAATAATTGGCCAATTGGTTACTCTTGGGTAAAAGCATCTCATTACAAAAAAAAGAGAGGCCGGAAAAAACAAGGGCTATAATTAATAGAGGAAGGGATGCGCGATATAAACTAATTCCACCTGCTTTCAAAGCTAACAATTCATTATTACGAGACATGATGCCCAAGGTTAGTAAAACAGCAATTAACATGGCCACAGGTAGTAATAAAAAAAATACCTGGGGTAAGCTAAAAAATATATATTTTAATAAAACAAGGGGGGAAATTGAATATTTAATTATATTATCTATTTTTTCAAAAAAATCAATAACCAGATAGACACCTTGAAGACTAGCCACTGATAATATAAGAGAATAAAAAAATTCTTTTATCATATACTTGTCTAAAGTGTACATAATAAATAGTATAATCCTAACCTGGACAAGCCGGAATTAAAAATAAGTAACAGTTCAGCTCACCACGGAGGCACAGAGAAAAATCTAAAATCATTTCTCAGTGCCTCTGTGTCTCCGTGGTAAAATTTTTAGGTTTTCTCAAGATGGAGTAAAAAGTAAGCCCCCAAAAGAGAAAAAATTATATTCGGCAACCACATGGCTGGCCAGACTTGCATGAATCCACCATAAGCTATTGTTTTACCAAATACCAACAAAGTATAATAAAGTAATAATAGTAAAATACTAAGCCCGAAACCACTTACCCGGGAATTCTTTCGATTCTGAATCCCCAGGGGACAGCCAATTAAGGCAAAGATAATGCAAGCAAAGGGGATGACCAGCCTTTCTTGAAAAATTATCATAAGCCGATAGGGAAGACGCCCCAATTTTTTTTCTTTTTCAATCTCTCTCCACAGTTCCCACATATTCATGTTTCTTGCTTTCTTTTTTTTAGGAGCATTCCCACTTGAGAGTAAGATATCATAGGTAGAAAAGGTGAGTTGCTGATACTCATTGAGTTTTTTTGGGTTATTCCAATGCATGGAACCGTCCTTAAGTCGCAGGATTAATTTAAATAAACGATCATTGGCTATAATTTCCCCGGTTTGAGCAAAAATGGACAACATTTCATTCTTTCTCCTCTGATCGGAGACCATTACTTTATCAAGAAAAGGTCCGGAAACTCTCTCTATATAAATAGTTAAATCCTCTGAAACAGTATTAAAGGTCCTCTCCTCCAGAACAAAAGCGCTACCTTTCCAGGTTGTGGCCAGCAATAACTTTTTAAAAGCTTCATTTCCTTTTGGGATAAGAAAACATGAGATACCCAAAGTACCTGAATAAAGGAGGAACGAAATAATCAGGA
>JAUWIR010000281.1 GCA_030605265.1 Pseudomonadota bacterium
CCCCCAGAGTCGCAATCCCTTATTCATCAGGTCTAGTATTCCGCGTAGAATATAATGATAACAGTGCTTCTTCGGCACATATCCTTTGTCGCAATCCCTTATTCATCAGGTCTAGTATTCCGAGTCAAAATTTTATTTTACTGTTCCACGGTAGGTAGCTAAAAAAGTCGCAATCCCTTATTCATCAGGTCTAGTATTCCGAGAGAAAAATAAAGAATATGGAGATGCCGCTATTCAGTGCACCGTCGCAATCCCTTATTCATCAGGTCTAGTATTCCGAGGGCAGCCTTTTTTGGTCCAATAAATACAAACACTTAAATACCCATTTTCTGTAACCTATCTTTTTTGACCCCATAACTTTCCTTTAGCTTCTCTTATTTTTCATTCAAAAAACAATTTTTAGTATGAAAAACAATCAATTACAATTTTCCTGTAACCTCCCCTCTTTTTGGTCCTTTTTAAAATTTCGTTCATACTCTAATTTAAATAAATAATTTATACTACAATAATTTTTATTTAGGTTAATAGGTAATATGCCGCAACGCGGAAATAGTAAAACCTGCTAACCTGCTTCTCTATTTTCTATCATATAACCCACTGCTAAAGCAATAGTTTTTCCTTACATTTTTTGTAATATACTACATACTTAGTAAAAAGGGAATAGCTGATAAGCTGTTAAGCTAATGAGCTAATGCAGATGATGAACGGATGGGCCTTATCAATAAAATAAACCATACATGCCGAAAATCAGGCGCAAAGGATGAAAAAATGAAAAATCCTATTTGCTTTCACAAACCGGTATAGTGTATAATTAAGGTTTTATGCTGGTTACAAAATCCTCTTCTTATGGCAAGATAGAAGGGAATAGTTATCAGATTTTAGTTTTCAGGTTAGGTTGAAAAGGAGATTTTTGAGGGAAGAACGATGAAGAACGATTTAACAAAGTTTCGGAACATTGGGATCAGTGCACATATTGATTCAGGAAAAACTACACTCACTGAACGAATCCTTTACTATACAAAAAGAATACATGCTATTCATGAAGTAAAAGGCAAAGATGGTGTAGGCGCTACTATGGACTCTATGGAGCTGGAGAAGGAGCGGGGGATCACCATAGCTTCTGCAGCTACTTTCTGTAACTGGAATGACTATTTTATCAACATCATTGATACCCCTGGACATGTTGATTTCACTATTGAGGTGGAGCGCGCTCTGCGCGTGCTGGATGGCGCCATATTAGTATTGTGTGCGGTTGGCGGTGTTCAGTCACAATCCATCACTGTTGATCGGCAAATGAGCCGCTACAAGGTGCCCAGAGTGGCTTTTGTGAATAAATGCGACCGGTCCGGGGCTAACCCCTTTCGGGTAGTAGACCAATTGCGGTATAAGTTGAACCATAATGCCGTGGCCATGCAAATTCCCATAGGCCTTGAGGCGAATTTCCAAGGGGTGGTTGATTTAATCACCATGAAGGCCCTCTATTTTGACGGCCCGCAAGGGGATGACCTCCGGGTAGATAATATCCCTGAAGAATTACAAGAACAAGCCAAAATCAAAAGAGAAGAAATGTTGGATGCAGTTTCCCTCTTTTGCGATGAATTAACTGAAGCCATCCTGGAGGAAAGGGTCACTGAGGAGCTTATCATGGGGGCCATACGTAAAGGCGCCATCTCCTTGCAGTTGACTCCTGTGTTTATCGGGTCTGCATATAAAAATAAAGGGATTCAGCCCCTTCTTGATGCTGTCTGCAATTACCTCCCTAATCCTGCGGAAATTCAAAATGAAGCAACGGATTTAAGGAATGGAAATGGAAATATCATCTTAACACCTGATCCTGAACAACCTCTGGTGGCTTTGGCCTTTAAATTGGAAGAAGGCCGATATGGCCAGTTGACTTATATTCGTGTGTATCAAGGGGAAATCCGCAAAGGCGATACTATTGTTAATGCCCGCACAGAAAAAAAAGTAAAGGTTGGGCGCCTTGTTCGCATGCACTCAGAGCAAATGGAAGAAATTAGTGAAAGTCAAAGCGGCGATATTGTAGCGCTTTTTGGTATTGATTGTGCCTCAGGAGATACCTTTACATCTGAGAAAATTCATGTGACCATGACTTCCATGCACGTTCCCGAACCTGTCATTAAACTCAAAATTGTCCCCAAGGACAATAAATCACAGGTGAATGTATCCAAAGCCCTCAATCGATTTTCCAAGGAAGATCCCACTTTTCGCTCCTATATAGATGCTGAAACTGATGAAACCATTATCTGCGGCATGGGAGAGCTGCACCTTGATGTCTATGTTGAGAGAATGCGCAGGGAGTATAGTGCGGAAGTTGAGACAGGAGTACCTGAGGTTGCCTATAGAGAGACAATTTCCAGAAAAGCCGCCTTTAACTACTTGCACAAGAAACAAACCGGAGGGGCCGGCCAATACGGCAAAGTGGCCGGATTTATGGAACCTGGTGAAGAAGAGTATGTTTTTATTAATAAAATTACCGGCGGCTCCATCCCGAGAGATTATATTTCCTCTTGTGATAAAGGGTTTAAGGCCTGTTTAAAAAAGGGAAAATTGATCGGCTTTCCCATTACCGGCATCCAGATAACTATCAATGATGGTGGTTATCACCCGGTTGACTCCTCGGATGTAGCTTTTCAGCAAGCAGCCAAGGGGGGGTTCCGGCAAGCCTATGAAAGGGCCAAACCGATTATTCTGGAACCTGTTATGAAGGTTTCAGTGGAGGGGCCTACTGAATTTCAAGGTTCCATTATTGCCGGATTGAACCAACGCCGCGGCATGATTATCAGCACTTCTGAAGATGGGATTTGGAGCAACATAGAAGCGGAAGTTCCTTTAGCTGAAATGTTTGGATACTCAACAATTTTACGATCGGCAACCCAGGGTAAAGCGGAGTTCACCATGGAATTTAACAAGTATAGCCCTGTGCCTCAAAATTTAGCTGAAGAGCTAAAAAAGAAATATCAAGAAAAGAATGAAAAGAATCAAAAGAAAAATTAAAAAGAAGGGGAAATCACATGCTTCTGAGGGAAATGGAACAAAGAAGTCCGGTGAGAATTTTTGAGAAGTCAATCCACGGCGGTCTTGGAAAGGGAAATGTCGGAATATTTATCGCCAGGGCCGGTGTGGGCAAAACAGCATGCCTGGTCTACATTGCTCTGGATGATATCGTGCGAGGGAATAAGGTATTGCATTTTGGAGTTGAAAAAAACGCGGATAAGATCAAAATTTGGTACAACCAGATTGCCAATAATCTTATTGACTCATTCCATTTAACCAATGGGAATGAATTGATGAAAAAAATTGATGAAAACCTCATCATCATGAGTTACCTGAATTCTTCATTCTCCCCGGAAAAAATGGATTCAGGCATTCATAATATTGTAAAACAAGGTGAATTCATTCCTGAGGCAATTATTGTCGATGGGTTCGATTTTGAATCAGCTACCAGAGAAGAAATCAATGCCTTAAAAGAAATAGCCCAAAGATTCTCCCTGGAAATGTGGTTTTCAGGAAGAATCCATCGGGAGAACCAAATCTTTAATCAAAGAGGTGTACCCACACCCTATGATAACTTTGAAGACCTTTTGAGTGTTATTGTGGTCCTGGAACCTATTCATGAAGCGATTTTTTTAAAACTGTTAAAAGATCACGATAATCCTGATTTAGCCAATCTTCACGTGAAACTTGATCCAAAAAGCTTATTAGTAAAAACACGGTATACATGACATGATACAGTTCAAAATGCAAAATGCAAAAATTAAAAGTTAAAATATTTCAACCTGTGCAATTAGATTTTTAGATTCACTAATGAAAAAAAAATTTTTGACAGGATAACAGGATAAACATGATTTAAATCCAGTTAATCAAAAATATTTATCAATACGTTAAGAAGGGTATCTGGAATATAGAGAATTGCAAAACAATCATGGCTCTCCAAGCCGCCAAGAATCATAAAAATGCTAGTTTTCAAATGGTTATAAGGTTATTTTCATTATTGGGTATGCATAGCGCGTTTATAGTTAATAACCTTTTGGCAACCAGTGGGATTGTAAATGATAGACAGGATTAAAAATTATCTTGTCAATCCTGTTATCCTGTCTAAAAATAGTTAATTACACAGGTTGAAATATTTGATTGGAGAGAGAAAAAATTTTCTAACAAAAAGTGCGGCATTACACCCCTAAAAAGATGGCGGCAAGCAGAACTAAGGTCATAACAAAGAAAAAGATGCCTGTAAGAAGTTTGGTGGTAGCCAGATGTTGGCTCATGAGTTCCGCCAGATATTTTGAGGAAGAGCCTCTATAGGTTACAGAAAAAACAACCACAAGAGGCAGAATAAAGGCTAAATTATAGAGAACCAGATAAAAGATGGCGTGAACCTTAAGTTCAGGGATACCTGCAACCACCATAATAGTAGGTAAATACACCTGACCGGTGCAAGCCAATTCCAAAAGAGAAATAATGACCCCCATAGAAAAAGCCGCTGCAACAGCCCCTTTAACATTGGTTTTTTCCTTTATTACCTTATGAATCCGCTTTTTAAAAAGCTTCGGTAATTGTAAAGATACCTCACGGGTTTTTCCCTTTTTCACTTTAAAAAAATCACTGATGCTTAAAAATCCGAATATGAGCGTTCCTGCAGCCATAACAACAAAAATTGACGTACGCAAAGATTGCAGCATACTCAATTTTTTAAGAAATTGAAACATCCCCAAGCCTAAAACAAAATAGGTAAGAAATACTGCCAGAGTAAAGGCTATCCCCACGAAAAGTATATCCTTCCCTTTTTTTCCGATAAAAGCCAACCAGGAAATGAGAAAAATAATGGTGGCAAAGGCACAAGGATTTATTCCATCTAAAAAGCCACTGCCTAGAATCGCCAGGGGGCCTAATTGTTTAAATCTATTAGCTATTTTCTGAAAAATCCGGGATGTAGCTTTTTCATTCACCTGAATATTGGCCCAAAGACAACTGCTGCCTGCTGTGTGGTATTTTTGAATAAGAGCTTCAAGATTGCCGATAGTAATTGCCTTGGAAGCAAGAAAATCTTCCCCAATGACCACCATAGGCGCTAAGAGGGCTTTATTTTTCGGCACACCAACTTCTTCAGTGATTATCTCCTGGATTAAAATGTTTTCAGATTGTGAAACATCAAATTCCTTTATGTGCAAAAGAGGATATTTATCTTTTAAATAGTGCAAATCTTTCAAGGTCCGGCTGCATTTGCGACATCCGGGTTTGGTAAAAAAAGCCATATAAACTTCTTCGGAAAGGGTTTCGCCGGCTACTTCCTTTTTTTGAGTATCCACTTGAGGAAGAGCACACCCTCCTTGACCAATATACTGTTCAACATAAGACCCCAACTGCTCCTGAACTTCTTCTTTCCCTGATAATATTTGCTCACCTATCACCACCACAGGAGTATCATTGGTCTCCCGGTTGTATTTTTTTTCTAATTGAAGTAATAAATTATAATTATCACTGTTATCAAGATCAAAATAGTGCATGGCCACCTGAGGATATCGCTCTAAAAATTGGGGCAAATAAAATTCCTTTACCTCCAGGCAACTTTCACACCCTTCAGTACCAAAAAAAACAATATTAATATTCCCCTCACTCGCTTTTGATGATTGACCTGGAAAAAGAAGAAGAAAAAAAAGAAGAGTAATAAGAAATACAGGGCGAAAATCTTTATTTATTTTCATGGGATATCCTGTGTTAAATTAAGCCGTTAGCTGTTAGTCATATAAGCTAGATATTTTTAAGCCCCCATTGCTTCCGCTATTAAATCATAGGTTTCAGCTTTGGTAATTTTTACTGATTGAATATCACCGGGAGACAGCAAAACAGGTCCGCTAACCTTGACCACCCCGTCAATATCAGGCGCATGCCCCCGGGTCCTGCCAAGGGCAAATACTCTCGAGCCTTTTTGAAATTCGATGCCGTCAATAATCACCTCCTGAGAACTGCCCACAAGCTGCCTGTTTTTTTCTAAAGAAATTTCAGCTTGAAGTTTTAAAAGAGTATCTCGTCTTTTATTTTTTACTTTTTTACTCACTTTTCCTTTCATTTTTCCCGCAGCAGTCCCCTTTTGAGGGGAAAAGGGAAATACCCCCAAACGATCAAAGCCGACATCGGATACAAAGGGGAGCAGTTCATTAAAATGGGCCTCTGTTTCCCCTGGAAAACCAACCATTATGGAGGTCCTTACAATTGCCTGAGGGAGTATTTTTCTGATTAATGAAAGAGTTTTTTCAATGGACTTTCGAGTACCTCTTC
>JAUWIR010000362.1 GCA_030605265.1 Pseudomonadota bacterium
ACCAAATGCACTATTTCTAATGAGGGATTTCAGTAAATTTGATGATCTCTGATGTTCTATAAGTTATAATGCTTTATTAGCAAAAGGGTTGGCTATCCGTCTAAGGCGGGACACACTTACAAGAAAATAAATCTCGCAAAGCCGCAAAGATCGCAAAGAATAACTGGCATAATCCCTAAGAGACTAAGTAAGAATTCTTGGCGTCTTGGCGAGAGAATAAAAAATCCAACAATGGGTCCGGCTTGAGTTGATAGCCAAAGGATTACATAGATTTAACTTTGATTGGAAAAATATGGCGAGTGAAGCTCCGCCTCAAACCGACAAGATTCAAAGGCGCTTTTTATGATAGAGATTAAAGGATTAAAGAAAGATTATGCTTTGGGCAATACTGTTGTCCATGCTTTGCGGGGTATTGACTTGAGGGTATCTGAAGGGGAATTTATTAGTGTTGTTGGTCCTTCCGGGAGTGGTAAAACAACTCTTTTAAATATCATTGGGTGTGTTGATTTTGCAACTGAAGGAACAGTGAAAATAGGGGGGCAAGAAATAATCGCCTTAAAGGATAACCAAATTACCGATATTCGTCTGCATAAAATCGGCTTTATCTTTCAGACATTCAATTTAATCCCTGTTTTGAATGTGGTGGAAAATGTTGAGTTTCCCCTCCTTTTAATGAAAAAACATGCCAAGGATGAAATAAGAAAAAGAGCAGAGAAGCTTATTGAAGAAGTGGGACTAAAGGATTTTATTAAACACAGGCCCGCAGAACTCTCCGGGGGGCAACGGCAGAGGGTGGCCATAGCCAGGGCCCTGGTTACCAATCCTGATATTGTGCTTGCTGATGAACCCACAGCCAATCTTGATTCAGTTACCGGCGCTTCCATACTCCAGCTTATGCGTAAGATGAATGCCGTGGAAAAGACAACCTTTATTTTTTCGACTCATGATGAAAACGTTCTCCAATATGCCCAAAAAATAGTGAAGATAAAAGATGGATTTATTGTAAAGGGAAAGTAAAAAAATGGGACTGGTCTTAAAAATTGCCTGGCGTAACATACTCCGCCATAAAGGGAAAAGTATGGTCATTGGAATAATACTTTTTTTCGGGTCTCTGATCATGACCTTTGGCAATGGCGTAATTTCCGGGATGGAGAGAGGTCTTGAGAAAAATATAATCAATGGCTTCACCGGCGACATTGTGATCATTTCGGATAAGCAGGAAAGCGATAATGTTCTTTTTACCTTTATGGGAAAAGCTACTGAACCGATCCATAATTTTCTTGATATTAAAAAAGTCCTGAAACAACAGGAGTATGTGGAAAAATTTTTACCTGCAGGCAGGAATATGGCCCTGATTTTAAATGAAGAAGGTGGTGCGCCTGGTTTTGCTTTCCTCATAGGGGTTGATTATGCTAAATATCAGGAGATGTTTCCCCAAAATATGATACCCATAGAGGGCAGGCTCCTTAAAAAAGATGAAAGAGGGGCCCTCATTCCTACTGGTGCCAGAAAGCAGTTTTATGATCTCACAGACTTATGGTTTATACCGGAAGGCGAAAAATTGAATAAGGAGAATGTTCAAAAAGAAATAAAGGAAGAAATCGATCTTAAAAAGTTAAAGATTAAAAACAGCATCGTTTTTTTAGGATACAATGAAAAAAATACCACCATGGATATTCGGCTTGATGTAATAGGTATTGTAAAATTTAAAGCCTTAGATACAATTTTGGGACATTTTAATATTGTTGATATTGAATCCTATAGGGAATGTCAGGGATATTTTTCAGCAGCCTCTAAGACAGTTGACATACCTCAGGAGAATCAGGAGTTACTCAATAGGGAAAATGAGAACATAGATGAATTATTTACCAAAAGCTCGATTTTTACTGAAACAATTGGGGAGGAGATTGAGGAAAAAATTAGGGTAAGTACAGAAGGGATTCCTACAGAAAAGATGGTTGATAGAGAGGCTGGCGCTTATAATGTAGTATTTGTTAAATTAAGAGAAGGGGTTTCCCTTAATGAAGGACTCAAAAAAATAAATAGGATCCTTAAGGATGAGCATTTAGAGGTAAGGGCAGTTTCATGGAAAAAGGCTTTTGGTCTTATCGGCAGTATGGCAACTATTATTAAAGGAGCCCTCTTTGGTTTTGTTATATTGTTGTTTATTGTTGCAGTTATTATCATCATTAATACTTTGACCATGGCCGCCCTGGAAAGAGTCCCTGAAATAGGGATGATGCGGGCCATAGGAGCAAAAAAAAGTTTTATCGGCAGTATGTTTTTTGGTGAGACGGCCATATTATCCCTTGTTTTTGGTGGGATAGGTATACTTTTTGGAATTATGGTCGTACATATTGTTCCTTTTTTACATATCACCTCTCAGAATGATATGCTTCAGCTTTTATTCGGAGGAGATACATTTTCTCCGACTTTACCTATGCCATATATTATCATAACCATCATTCAGCTTTTTTTGGTTACCTTAATTGCAGTTATCTATCCAATGAAAGTGGTTAGGGATATAACCCCTCTTGATGCAATTGTTCGTGATTAAGATGATGCCGGAGGATTGAAAATGAAATTCATAGCTATGATAAGCTTAAGAAACCTGTTAAGGCAAAAAAGAAGAAATATTCTTCTGGGAACGGCCATCGCCTTTGGGGTTATGATTCTTATTGTGGCCAACTCCTTTTCAACCGGCATCACGGATATACTCTTGAACAAAATAGTTGTGCGCATAGCCGGGCATATTACGGTAGCATTTAATGAAAAAGGCGGTCTTTACAGAACTATATTCCGTGATAAAGAAAAAATGCTTTCCATGGTTAAAAATAATGTTGAGGGGATTGGCGAACTTGAAGAAAGCCTAGGAGTTTTCTGCAGGGTTATCGGTAATGGGAAATCTGATAACGCGGTTTTGGTAGGTTTTGATTTTAGCCTGAAATTGAGCGAGGAAACAAGAAAGGAAATAGAAGAGTCATTTAAAATGATAGAAGGTGATTTTAGCGATCTTTTACAAGCAGATGTTGAAAATCCGATTATTCTTTCCCAAGAAAAGGCCAAATACCTGAAGGTAAAAAAGGATGATATACTCAGAATGAGATTTACCAATCTTTTTGGAAATGATGAATCAGCTCGATTGACTGTTATCGGAATAGCCAGGAACGATAATGTCTTTATGCAGGCAGTTATATGTGGAGAGCTAGAGAAGGTAAAAAAGCTGATGGGGTATAAGCCCTATGAAGTTGCCAATCTCAATATTACCCTTAAAGATCCTCAGAAAAATGCGATTAAGCAGGCAGATCAACTCCATTCCGCCTTAACGCCGGATCTTGCCGTAATAAAGGGCAGGATACAGTATGGGGGAAAAACAGAAAATGTGCTGATGCTTGGATTGAAGACAGATGATGATTCACAAGAGATTATCAAAAAACATATTACCATAGTAGAAGATAATAAAGATACTGACCTTAAAAAGGCTGTATTCATAAATCAAGGTCTTTCGGAGAAATTGGGCATAGAGCCGGAAGATATTTTTAAATTCACCTATAAAAATAAATTTGAAGATAAAAGTAAAAGTATAGGAACTAAAAGCACAGGGAATAAAAGCAGGGAAAATAAAAATACAGCTACCCGATATACAGTAAAGGCCATTTTTAAAGATAACACTCTAAATAATAATGATACTAATATCATTTTATTGAATGAAGAAAAGTTTTACGATACCTATTACAAGAACTTACCGGAGGATATCAGCAATCTTCAGGAAACCTGTATCCCTGATAAAAGCAATCCCCTCTATCAAGCTTTGGCAACTGAATGGATACTCCTTGACAGGACAAGTAATACAGAACAACTACAAAAGAAATTAAAGCAAATTAGCGGGAAAAAATGGCACGCTACAACTATAGATGTGAGGACCATGTATGAGAGTGCCAGCGAAGTCTTAAAATTAGAACAAGTTTTAAACCTGATTACTGTCACCGCAGTTCTCATACTTTTTTTTATTATTTTAATTGGCGTGGTCAATACCCTTAGAATGACCATTCGTGAACGAACCAGGGAAATCGGCACTATAAGGGCCATTGGGATGCAAAAAAAGGATGTAAGAAATACCTTTATCTTAGAGTCCTTTTTTCTGGCTTTTTTTTCTTCCATCCTGGGTACTTTCCTGGCTTTTATAGCTATGCGTCTTCTGTCAACAATTACCCTTGAGCTTGGTGATAATCCCTTATCCATACTTCTTATAAACGGCCGGCTTTATTTTAAACCTACTTTTTTTAATATTATCTCAAATATAATCTTAATATTAATAATTGTGGCAGTCACAGCATATTTTCCTGCCAGGAGGGCAGCCAATTTTTCCCCTGCAACTGCCTTGAGACATTATGAATGATAATGAAGAGGTAAAGTAAAATATTAAGAGTCCTTAAAGCAATAAAGAATAAAAATATAGGATAAAGAGCAAAGGGCAAAGACGAGGGCAATGATGATAAAAAGGGCAGTGGTATTCTTATTCATGTTTCTCTTCATCTTCACTTTTTCTGTATATGCTGAAAATGCCGAGATACCAGAAATCCAGGTGCTTTTAAAAAAAATTGAAGAGAATATGGAAATTACCAATGATGTTAAATCAAAGGCATTATTAACCCAGCAAAAAGTTGAGCAGGGTGTCAAAGTGATAGAAATGATTTATTATCGCAGAGATACTGATGACTCTTTTCTTATTGTCATGACCGCTCCGGAAACTGAAAAAGGGAATGGATATCTGCGAGTGGGAGATAATTTTTGGATGTACAGAAGAAATACCAGATCTTTTCAACACGTCAATCGGGACGAAAGCATAGGAGGTTCCGATGCCAAAGCGGATGATTTCGAAAAAAGAAAGTTAACCGAGCTTTACCAAGGGGCCAAAGATGAGCAGGGCAATGAAGTAATAAGGGAAGAAACCCTCGGCAAAATCCCTGTTTATAGGTTCCAGTTGGAGGCAAAAATACATGATGTGGATTATCCGAAAAAAATATATTGGATAAAAAAGGACGATTATCTGCCCCTGAAAGAAGAATCCTACTCCCTTTCAGGTACCTTAATGCAGACTGCTTATTTTTTGAAATATGCCACAGTAAAAGAAAGATTCGTACCGGTTAAGCATATGTATATTGATGAGTTTGAAAAAGGAAATAGAACCATAGTGGAGATCTCGAATATCTCCACCAAGAAATTGGATGATGCCGTCTTTACAAAAGCGTATCTGGAAAAT
>JAUWIR010000041.1 GCA_030605265.1 Pseudomonadota bacterium
GAAGGGCTATATCTTTAGGTTTATTCCCCTCCACCAGAGAAGCATAAATTTTCCATTTTTCTTCTTTTATGTTGTTGGGGTCAGCATATATATTGGGGTCAGCATAATCATGCCAGGTGATAAGATAATTATTTTTTTTAGAATTATAAGCGATACTCGGTTCAATATTGTAATCCTTTTGTTCATTCTCTTCAATCTCTTTAAATGTTATGGTCCTAGATATTTTAAAAGATACCTCTTTTAGGTTTCCATTAGGATCTAAAAAACGTCCGCGAATTTCTTTTGCTTTTTTATCTTGCCAGACAACCAGATATTCACGATTCTGTGAATTCCATGCTGATGACGCAAATCCTTGGAAGCCTGATTTATCAGTGATATCTATAAAATCGTCACCTTGAGAAGTGAGGGGAAAAATTACCAGGAATAGAAGAAAAATAATGATCAAATTGGCAATGTAAAAAGTTTTTCGAAATTCCATTTCAGGCCTTTCTTAAACCAGACGGGAGTACTAATAAAAACGAGGCCCGGTCTGACGATTGATACGACCTGGCCTTGCTATATCGGCTCGCCTTTGATTTTGTCCTTATCAACTGAGACAGGATGAACAGTATGTATCCTTTCCAATAAAATAATTCTTTTCTTTTTTCAAAATTGATTAGGTAAAAAAAAATCTTACTACACCTTGAAAACCTTATTTCGGCATCCTTCATAAAGAAGGAAAAGTAATTTACACTTATGACTTTTTATTTTTTTATCTACCATGAAGGGCATGAAGGAAAAGAAGGAATAAAAAAATCTTCATGCTCTTCATGTCCTTCATGGTGAAATAATAAAGTGTAAACTGAGAAATGAAGGATGCCCTTATTTCTTAATATTTATTAAGTAAGGTATTAATCTTTGGAACCGGTTTCTCCCACTTTCCCTTAGAGAACCAACAAAGCACCCTCCACCCGCTAAGCTTTCAATATCTCCCTCAGATTGCAGTGTTGTGGTAAAATGGATTTTTATCGGCTCTGACTTATCATCTAACTGATTGTCTAACTGATTGTTAGCTAAATCTTTGGCAAAGGTGGATTCGATCGAGATAGTGTAGGATTGATCTACCTCAAAAGGGGTATCAGGTTTGATAATCATCGTCCTTGCATCTATAAATTCGTGGGTCCAAGTGATTTCTTCCTCAAAAGATTCATCGGCATTAGGATCGGCTGATAGGGCGAAAGATAATACTGTATTTGAGTTCGGATCAGAATTTGATAAACTTTCACCTGCTGCAACTCTGGTGATTTTGAAGTCGCTTTCAATTATAGTTGACTCGTTGATCGGCTCAATAAAGAAAATGGTAATAATATTGGGATCGCTGTTAAGATCTAAAGTCCCATTATTTTCCGGTATACTCCCGCTTATATATGGGCTTACTATGTCTCGCTTTTGAATCCCATCTTCTGTAGCAAACCAAACTTCACCTCTTGAGGTAACGGCTAGAGCAGTAATGTTTTCTTCGTATAAGAAAGTGTAAGTGTATGATGTATCCTCCGGTTCCGGTCTTCTGTAAAAAAGGAATCTATCGTCATCGTCTATTGATGTATCGTCAGGATTGATATTAAAATGTGCCAGGCCGTTTTCAGTCCCCATATAGATTTTTTTATTAATGGAATCCAAGCTTAAAGCATTTACGAAATGATTGGGATCTGCGTATAAATCCGACCATGAATCTCCATTAAAATAATATAAACCGAGGTTTGTCCCTGCCCAGACATATTCGGATGTAGGGTCAAAAACCATCGAAGGAACAACAACAAGTCCATCAAATTCATCAAATTCATAACTTTTATTCCATATTTGGGGGTTTGATTCATCTAACCCCCAAATCCCTTCTAAAGGTATTCCAAGATAGAGATTAAGATCATTATCTAAAATAAAAGAAAGGGGGATATCCGGATCTAGGTTGAAGTCATCCTCAGGATAAGAAGAATCCGGATAAGGAGAGTACCGTTCTAACAAATTATTATAATAATATCGATAAATCCCGCTTGTTGGAGTAATAAACCAGATTCTATCATTATTGGGATCGCAGATAATCTGTTTAATTTTATCTTCAGGTTCTATATTGATGTCGCGGTGGGTAATAATTTTATCCCATTGGTTTTCATCCAAATTATATTTAGCTAATTTTGGGGTATTGGGATCGCTATTTGGGATATCTAGGCCAACCCATAATATGTTTTCTTTTTTATCAAAGGCTATACAAGGTATATCAAGAATTTCAAAATTTGATGAGATACCTAAATTTTCTTCTTTCCATGTTCTTCCATCAAAATAAGAAATTTTCCCCTCGGAAGTCCCTATCCAGGGTTGGTCCTGATCGTCAATAGCAATACAGGTAATGTTTTTTGTTAAATCATTTATAAATCCCTCACTCCAGTCTTCCCGCCCATCCCATTCTTTTATTAATTGCCCCTCTGTTTCTGAGGGCTCTTCCGGATCATTAATCATTTTTATGAAACGAACCCAAGCTTCATCCATAAAAACCTCATCATCAGTGGCAGCTCCGTTTGCACCGCTTATTATTTTTATAACGTATTCTACATCAGTTGTAAATAAATCGGAGTTATCATCCCATTCAAAGAGAAGTTCATTGTCTTCGCAATCATTAGAGAAATGCCCTTTATTATTCAAAGTATCCGCAGGTTTATCTCTGAGAGCAATAGAAAAGGCCTGTTCTGTCTTCTCCCTGTTCAAAACACTATTGTATGGAAAGAATACGATTTTAATATATTTATGCTCAGTGCTTATTGTAGATACTACTGTTGCCTGAAATTCCGGTTTGCACTCTGAATCCATTATAAATAATTCACCTGCCGATACATTCCCATTAAATATAGGGAGTAAAAATATAGAAAAAAAGATCAGAAAGATAATGTATAGATATTTTGTCCTCATTTTTTTCTCCTGATGTTAGAATAATTTTTTATTTTGTATTTTCATGAATAATTATTAATTTTATGGACTAAATACGTAATGTTTTACATTTCAAAAAAAAATCCTATTTTCCTAATACTATAAAGTATACATTTGAAGAATAATTATGCAAGAGTAAGCCGGAAAAATGTTGATTTTTTAGTAAGCTAAAATTGCTCATTTTTTTAGTATAATATTTTTATATTTATAAAATCAATAGAATAAATTCCCTACTGTATGGTGCAGTAAATTTTTGATTTTTTTAAGTGAGATAAAAAGATTACCCCTATTACAATAAATAGTATTTTGATTATTGGCAGGAATAATATTGTGGTAATCACTGTTTAAATCATTAAGCTGAAAACGCATTAATAAAATGTTTCATTGTTTTTGTTTTATTATTTTTCATGATTATTGAGATCACATCAAAACGGCAGGGGTTATTAAGTAATTGTTTTTTTTGTAAATACAAATTTGCGATTTGCACTAGCTTTTTTTGTTTATGATAATCCACTGCTTCTTGAGGCAAGCCGAATATATCACTGCTTCGAGTTTTTACTTCTACAAAAACAATTATCCCACTATCCTTGGCAATTATATCTATTTCTCCTATAGGACACCGAAAGTTCATTTGGATAATCGATATTCCCTTTGATATTAAATATTCTGCAGCCCTTCGCTCACCTTCCAGGCCAAGGCGCTTTCTATTTTTATCCGGCATTTACTAAAAAATTTATCTCATGCTTTTTTCTTTGATTCTGGCCTTTTTACCCATCCTTTTTCTCATATAGTATAGTTTGGCTCGGCGCACTTTCCCTTTCCGGAGAACTTCGATTTTATCAATCAAAGGAGAATGCAGGGGCAAAATTCTCTCAACAGCTACCCCGTAAGATACCTTTCTAACCGTGAAAGTAGTACGAATATCTCCACGGCGAATCCTGATAACATCTCCTTCAAATACTTGGATCCTCTCCCTGTCTCCTTCTTTTAATTTGATATGCACCTTTAATGAATCGCCTGGAACAAAATCGGGAATGTTTTCTTTCAACCCTTCTTTTTCTAAACTTCTTACAATAGTATTCATTTTTCTCCTCTGCTTATTTATTTTGGTGGTATATTCTGTCGAGAATGATGGCAACGGCAGCTCTTACTGAAAGATGATTGTAATCTCCTTGTCCTTGACCATATATCGGTTTGATAGCTAAATCCATACTTTCAATTAAATTTTTTTCTATGCCCCACCCTGTGCCAAAAATAATCAAGTGAGGTTGAGACGTTGTTTTTATCCTTTGATACAATTCCTGATAGGCAATGTTCTTTTTTTTTTGGATATTAGCTGAAGTAACAATGCGTACTGGCCTTTGGCCATATTTTTGGGTAACATCCTGAAGACATTCCCCAAAATTATTAACAATGATAAGATCTTGCAGGGCCTCCTTTCGCGTTGGATTGTATTCTGCCCCATACCCAATTTGCCAATGAGCAATTAAACGCCTAACCAATTCTTGCTGGGCCTTAAGTGGAGTAATGATGTATACATTGTCTATCCCGTATGTTTTCGCTGTCCTTGAGATATCATGAAGGCTTGAGGTTGTAATTGAAGTAATGACAACCTCTTTGTTTTTATTATATACCGGATAATGTAATATCCCAATAGAAAGAGTCGATCCTGCCAAAATTATGAGGTATCCTTCAGCAATTCGGTATCTTCGTCAGTTAGGTTAATTTTTTGAAATTGATCCGGCCTCTTTTTAGCAGTAATCAACAGCGCCTTTTTTTTTCGCCATTTTCTAATCTCTTCATGATGCCCGGACAAAAGTATCTTTGGTACCTCCATGGTCTTAAAAGCAGCCGGCCGTGTATATTGCGGATAATCAAATAAGTAATCCGAGAAAGATTCACAATGCAATGATTCTTTTGACCCCAGCACTCCGGGAATCAACCGTATTATGGCATCTGTGACCACTGCAGCTGCAACTTCTCCACCAGTCAATACATAATCGCCAATAGAGATTTCCTCATCAATGAAAAAATCTCGAATTCTTTGATCAATACCTTCATAATGCCCACAAACGAATACTAGATGCTGCTCTTTGGAGAACTCTCGGGCCAATCTCTGGGAAAAAAGATTTCCCTGCGGGGTTAGAAAGATTTTTAAGGGTTTCAGCCCCCCCTGACTTGTCTGAAGTATTGCTCGATACAATGGTTCGGGCTTAAGGATCATCCCGGGCCCCCCGCCATAGGGGATATCATCAACTGTTTTATGCTTATCGAAAGAAAAGTCCCGCAGATTAAATAACCTTATTCTGACCAAGCCTTTCTCTTGTGCTCTTTTTACAATACTTTGATGAATAAATCCTGATAACATATCAGGGAAAATACAAATAATATCAATGAGCATTCTAGGAGTTCAATAATCCTTCCCGGGCACAAATAATCATTTTCCCTGCTTCCAAGTTAATCTCCTTAATTATCTCTTTGATAGCCGGAATAAGGTATTCTTTATCCTCCATTTTTACACTATATACATCACTACCGCCTGTGGAAAAAATATCTTTTATTATGCCTAAAAATAACCCATCAGTAGTGTGAACCTTAAGGCCAAGGATTTGAAAATGGTAGTATTCATCTTCCTTTAGCGGCCATAATTTCTCTTCCGGAATAGCCAATGCAAGCCCCTTTAGCTTTTCAACCTCGCTTATTGAATTGTATTCTTTTAATTTCAAAATAATATTCGTATTTTGAAATCGAACTCTTTCAATAAGCAACCGCTTTGGCTTTTCCGGGCTAATAAGAACAATTTCCTTAAGGGCCTTAAATCTTTCAGGAAAATTGGTGAGGGGATAGACCTTAATCTCTCCCCTTATACCATGGGTATTGATAATTTTTCCGATTTGAATGTAGGATTTCTCCATTGAAGGCTTATTCTAAAATCTCCAAGACCGCCCTTTTCCCTATCTTAGTAGCAGCAGCGCTCAGTATCGTACGCATAGATCTAGCTGTTTGCCCCTGTTTTCCAATGACTTTCCCTAAATCCGTTTTGGCGACTCTTAATTCTAGAACCATGGTTCTTTCTCCTTCTACTTCTGTTACGGTGACTTCTTCTGGATAATCAACCAGTGCCTTAGCAATGTCTAAAATTAAATCCTTCATTCCCATTTTCCTACCTCCGTCTTAAATTAATACCCTATACTCTTACTCTTCTATTAGTCAGAAATTATTCTCTACTAGATTATCCCTTGTTTTTTGAATAACTGTTTCACAGTATCAGATGGTATAGCACCCTTTTGCATCCAAGAAGAAGCCTTCTCATTATCGATCTTGATGTCTGCAGGCTCTTTCATTGGATCATAGTTGCCTACAAGATCGATATACTTTCCATCTCGCGGGTTTTGGGAATCCATAACCACAATTCTATAAAAGGGCCTTTTTTTTGCTCCCATCCTTGTTAACCGTATCCTTAGCGCCAAATATTTTTCACCTCCTCTTCCTTTTCTTTTTAAATGGATTTCCTCCAAAGCCTGGGATCATTCCCATCTTCTTCATTTGCTTCATAGCCTTTTGCATTTGGTTGAATTGTGAGAGTACTTGATTGACTTCCTGAGTTGTTGTTCCACTTCCTTTGGCGATTCTCTTTCGCCTGCTCCCACCTATCACAACGAGATTATTTCGTTCTTCTCGAGTCATGGAATTAATTACCGCTTCAAGCCGGATCAATTTTTTTTCATCTTCCTTGAAATCCGTTTTCTTAGCCATTTTTTTTGCACCGGGGATCATCCCGATTATTTGTTCTAGAGGCCCTAAATTCCTGATTTGTTGCAATTGGTCCCGAAAATCCTCTAGAGTAAAAGAATTTCGGGCAATTTTTTTTTGCAGTTCTTTGGCCTTATCTTCGGAATAGGCATTTTGTGCTTTTTCAATTAACGATAAGACATCTCCCATGCCTAAAATACGAGAAGCCATCCTATCAGGATGGAAAGGTTCAAAAAATTCTATTTTTTCACCAGTTCCAACGTATCGTATGGGTTTCCCGGTTACCGCTCGAATAGATAAAGCAGCTCCTCCTCTGGCATCTCCATCGATTTTGGTTAAAATAACACTATCAATGCCTATTTTCCGATCAAAACTTTTAGCAGCATTCACTGCATCCTGCCCGGTCATGGCATCGGCTACAAAAATCACTTCATGAGGATTGATACATTCCTTAATTTGTTTTAGTTCCAGCATCATTTCTTCATCAACATGCAATCTTCCGGCTGTATCAAGGATCATGCAATCATATCCACCAGTTCGAGCAAATTTAATGGCCCCCTGACAAATAGTCAAACCATTTTGAGCTTCTTTATCAGCGTATACGGAAACCTTTAATTGGTCTCCTAAAGTAACCAATTGTTCAATGGCCGCAGGTCGATAAGGATCGGCTGCTACTAAAAGGACTTTTTTCCCTTCTGTTTTTAATAAATTGGCTAATTTTGCAGCACTGGTTGTTTTCCCCGAGCCTTGTAATCCCATAAGCATAAGACCTGTTGGGGGATTTGGGGACATACTTATTTTATGAAATTCATCACCCATTAAGGAAATCATTTCCTCATGGACGATTTTTACTACCTGCTGGCCTGGGGTTAAGCTTTTTAAAACCGATTCCCCCAAGGATTTTTCCTTTACTTTTTCAGTAAAATCTTTAACCACCTTATAATTTACATCTGCTTCTAAAAGGGCCAGCCTGACTTCCCGTAAACCTTCCTGGATATTTTTTTCACTTAGTTTTCCATATCCGCGAAGCTTTTTAAAAACAGTTTGTAAACGATCTGAAAGAGTATCAAACAAATCTTTTGACCTTAAAATTAATATTGATTATAGCTTTTTTATTCTAACATTAGGTTAGTCTATATTCATAGCCTTGCAAAGTCAAGTTAGAAGGAAATATCTTTATTGTAGTTTATAGGTTTATTTGATTTTCCTTGAGCTTTTCAATAGATTGATCAATATCCAGCATCTGAATCCCGGAAATATATTCCATACTAACAACCTTAGTAGCTTTGGACAACTTTTCAATCACCCGCTTGATTCGATCCACTTCATTGAGAATAATATCGATTTTAGCATGTATTCTTTCTGAATCAACTCCTTTGTTTAGCATTATTTTAATAATTTCAGCATTGGCTGAGATGGCGCATAGAGGGTTATTGACTTCATGATTTACACTTACCGCCACTTGTGCCAAAGTGGCTAATTTTTCCGCCTGAATTAGGCGGCCATGGAGGTTGTGGAGTTTTAGTAATGATTTTACCCTGGCTAAGACCTCTTCCTTTTGAAAGGGTTTGACAATGTAATCATCTGCACCGACTTCAAGGCCCAAAATTTTTTCTTCAAGACTGGAGCGACAGGTTATAATTATTACAGGTATATATTTAGTGCTTTCAGAATCTTTAAGCATTCTACATACACTGTATCCGTCGATCTTAGGGAGAGTTAAATCAAGCAGTACTAATTGAGGCTCTTCTTCTTTTGCTAATCGAAGAGCATCTTCTCCATTATCCGCAGTTACTATTCGATACCCTTTGGATTTGAGCATACTTTTTAAGAGCATGAGGATATCTTCATTATCTTCTACAATTAAGATTTTTTCTTTTTTTGCCTTTTTTTGATCTATAAGTATATCTTGCATAAAAAGGGCCTTTACCGTTATGCCAAAAAAATCTTCGAATGGTCTTCCAAAAATAAATTATTGTAGCATTAATGCAAAAACTAAACAAGTATAAAAGCTGAAAAAGTTACATTTCTCTATTTTTTTCTATCATCGTGTTTTACGGGAATATAGCTTGAAGTGTCAGAAAAATGTTTCAACCTCATTAGATTTGTCTCACTAATTAAAAAAAATATTTGACAGGATAACAGGATAAACATGATTTAAATCCAGTTAATCAAAAAAATTTGTCGCAACCTGAAGGAGGTTATTATGGGATATAAAGAATTGACAGTGCGGATTATTGGGTGTGCATATCGTGTTTAAATAAAATTGGATTCGGCTTTCTTGAAAGTATTTATGAGAAATGTATGCTTATAGAATTGTGTAAATGCGGCCTTAATGCGGAATCAGCTTGTGGCTAGGAGAAAACCAGTAAATTTGATACTTAGTTTTGCAGAAATAAAGTTGAGATCAGTCGTAAGGTCAAAGAGTTAATTTAAATGATAGACAGGATTAAAAATTATCTTGTCAATCCTCGACTTATCCTGTCTAAAAACTGTTTTATTCTTTATTGACCTTGCCGAGTATTTACATTAATATACTTATACATTTCAAACATTAGTGAAGAAAAAGGAATACCATGTGAGATGGGGCTCTGCTTGGTAAGTATAATCCTTACTACCTTTAATAGAATGGCTTTTCTTCCGGAAACAGTTGAGAGTATATTCGCTCAGGATTATAAAAATTTTGAGCTGCTGATTATTGATGATGGATCTAAAGATAAAACCTTGGAGGTTATTCACTCGTATCTGCCTATAGTTAAGTATATTCGACATTTGGAAAACAAGGGTGTAAGCACTGCTCGTAATACTGGTATACGAAATTCAAGAGGACAATTTATTTGTTTTATAGATTCAGATGATCTGTGGAAGAAAAAAAAATTGTCTTCACAGGTGAGTTTTTTTTCTAAAAATCCCCATTATTCTATTTGCTACACCAACGAAATTTGGCTTAAAAACGGAATATGGATGAACCAGAGAGATAAACATAAAAAATATTCCGGGAGTATTTTTGAAAAATTACTCCCTCTTTGCCTTATTAGTCCATCATCGATCATGCTTAAGCGAAAGGTATTCGATCAGGTGGGAGTTTTTGACGAATCTTTCCCGGCTTGTGAGGATTATGATTTATGGCTTCGGATTGGTTGTTGTTATTCAATCGGTTATTTAGAAGACCGGCTTATCATTAAACGAGGAGGACATAAGGACCAATTATCCCAAAGGTTTATCGGCTTGGATAAATTACGTATTAAGGCCTTGCTGAAAATTTTTTTCAGCAGTCAACTTACCAGCTCGCAAAGTGAAGCGGTAGTAAAGGAATTGGATCAAAAATGCCAAATTTACAGTCAAGGGTGTTTGAAGCATGATAAGCTGGAAGAAGGAATGTTTTTTTCAAGGTTACCCAGGATGATTCAAAATGCCCCCGGCACTTCTATTTTGGATTCCCCTTATTTTTCACAATTTAACCTCAGGGAAGAAGGACAATAATTGTTTTTCCAACTGAGAAATAAAGAATGCCCTATTTGCAAATAGAATCACCCTTAAAGAAGAAGAGAAATGATTCCACTTTCAAATAAAGTAATACTAGTGAAGCTCGATGAGATTAATTTTGAAAGCCAACCTTTCATTGTAAGCTCTCCTCATGATACTAATAAAAATAGTGACTCTTTAAAGCATCTTGGTGAATCGATTAAAAAATACGGCCTTTTATCCCCGGTGATTATTCAAAAAAAAGGGAACAGTATCTTTCTCGTGCACGGGTTAAATCGAGTATTGGCTTGCCGCTTCCTAGGCATGGCTGATATTGCTTGTCAAGAGATCTCAGCTCATGTTGATCAGCAAGGGGTGTATTTATTCAGTTTATGTATTTTTTTAAGTCATCATAAACCTAATATTATTGAAAAAAGTAAAATTATTAATAGACTGAGCTCTTTTTTTTCAGAGGAAAGAGTAATTCAAGAATACTTCCCTCTTTTAGGACTACCACCCAATAAAAAGGTTTTTTTTCGAGTTTCTCAACTGTCATGTCTTGAAAAGGAGATTGCCTATGATTTGGCTAAAGGAAGCATTAATGAAGAATTGGCCTTAAAATTACTGAAATTTTCTTCATCAGAGCGATTAGCGCTCTATCGCTTTCTACAATCCCTCCCTTTTACAGTAAGTCAGCAATTTGAGCTGGTGGAATATATTAATGATATTGCCAGGCGGGACGAGGTTGATTTTCATGATCTATTAAATCATCCTTTCTTAGTGAATATTCTTACCCGGGATATTGATGAAAAAAAGAAAGCGCACATGGTCAAGGGATTTTTACGCAAGAAACGTTATCCAAAGCTGACAGCTCTTGAAGATGATTTTTTAAAAAAGAAAAAGAAGCTTAGTTTCCCGGAAAAGGTAACTCTCCATCCCCCTGATAATTTTGAACATGGAAATTTTCGTTTTGAGATAAAATTTTTTGATTCTTTGGATTTTGAAAAAAAAATACAATTTTTGAATAAACTATTAACAAGTGATAAATTTCACTCTTTAATTTCTCATCAGTAACCATGAAGTTTCAACCTCAAAAAATTATCATCTCTCCTGAAGTCAAAAATGCACCGATGGTGAAGACAATTCTTCATAACTGTCCCACTGCCTCTATAAAATATACAACAATTGACCATGAGCCGGCTTGCTTACATCAAAAAAATGTTCTCCTATTAACTCAAAACAAAGGGAATTTCTATAAACCTTGCCCCGGCACAATTTCTTATCTTTGTTGCTTATATAAGATATTAAATATAGGGGTTAACTGTCCTCTCTCTTGCAGCTATTGTATACTTCAAGCCTATCTGGAGCATTCCATCCCCACTGTGCATGTAAATATAGAAAAGATGATAGAGGAATTAGATGGCAGATTCGATCAGTATCCCTCTCGGGTTTTTCGTATAGGAACCGGAGAGTTTACTGATAGTTTAGCTTTTGATCACCTAACTGAATTCAGTAAAATGCTAATTCCCTATTTTGCTCTAAAGGACAATGCTTTTTTAGAATTGAAAACGAAAACAGACATTATAGATAATCTTGGCAATTTAGATCATAGACAAAAAACAGTTGTATCCTGGTCGTTGAACGCCTCTCGCATCGTGCGTGAGGAGGAGCATAATGCTCCCTCAGTTGACAGGCGTCTTCTTGCCGCCAAAAAGTGCCAGGATTGGGGATATAAATTAGCCTTCCATTTTGACCCGATCATATTCTTCCCCGGGTGGGAAATAGAATATCAAGATGTGATAGATGAGCTTTTTTCCATGGTTAATCCCTCTCGAGTTGTTTGGATAAGTTTAGGATGTTTTCGTTATATTCCCAAATTAAAACCCATTATTCAGGAAAAATTCTCCGAAAGTAGAATCATCTATGAAGAATTTATTCGAGGTCTTGATGGGAAGATGCGCTATTTAGAGGTTATCCGTGAACAAATGTATTCTCAACTGATTTCCAGGATAAGAAAACATGCTCCCAATGTTTTTTTATATTTTTGCATGGAAAGTCCTAAAATATGGCAAAAATGCCTTGGATTTTGTCCGGCGAATAATGGTGAGCTGCAGTCTTTACTAAATGAGCAGTGCTTAAAGGGGAGTTGAAGCAAAACACTATGTATTCACGATTGCAATTTGATATGCCATTTTATCAAACTTTATTTGTATCAGGGGCAAAAGGTTTCTTGATTATCGCTTAAGGAGAAATCTGGTTTTATAACCTAATCCTCTTCTGTTGATATATTTTTATTTTCTATCATACCATGGATGCGCTGACGCACAACAAGAACAGGACATGGTGCCGTTCTGATCACCTTTTCGGTGACACTTCCGAGTAAAAAATGGGTTAACCTCTTATGGCCGTGGGTGCCTATAACAATTAAGTCTATTTTCTCTTCCTCTGCCAGTTCAATAATCTTTTTATATGGCTCACCAACATTGGTTATTACTTTAATATCGGTTAACCCCATTTCTTTTGCTTTTTTTGCTGTTTTTGCTATATTTTCTTCGACTAGTTTTGCTATTTCAGCTTCACGGTGTGCTAAAGTTATATGTTGGGCATAGACATCATAAATACTGTGATGAGGGCTGATAACTGCCAGCAAATAGACGCTGATTTCAAATTTGCCGGCAAAAGAACTAACATACTTCAGTGACTCCAAGGAAGTCTCTGAACCATCAGTGGGAACTAAAATTTTTTTTATCGATAACATATCTTACCCTCCTTTTACCTATGAAGCTTTTAACAAAAATTCTTAACCATCCTTTTGTAGAACTCTCACTTTTTAATTTTAAGGACTTTCTTATTATATAAGATACTCCATGTCTTGAGAAGTAGTCAAATTAAGAAAGATTTATAATTGTGCTGTCTTTTTTTTGAGTCTTCTCAATCAAAAATTTACACTTATTTAAATAGGTGCTATAATCTGATCCAAGTTATTTTTGTAATAGAACCAATCCTTACCATAATTGAAAACAAAAAAAGATAATAAAAATTCAGCCTATGAGAGACTCTAAAAAAAGATTAATTCTTATTATTCTGACAGTTATTCTCTTTTCAGGATGCAAGAAGTTATATAAAAAAATCTTTCTTCCTTCAGTGAAAGAAATCATGACCAAACATATAACAGCCCAAAAAGAAGTAACCACCTGGCGAACTGAGGTAACCATAGAGATAGATATTGAAACGAAAAACTGGGGAGATGGGCGCCTCTCAACATCAACTAATACAACTGGCACTGTGGATATGGGGAGGCGAAAGATGCTGCTTAAGACAATCTCCTCCATACCCCTCTCCGGAAAAACAGAAGAGGTAAAAACAGAAACTTACTTGATCAATACCACGCAATATACTAAAGCTAATCAAGTCGGTACAAAAATTAAATGGAAAAAACAAGAGCTTGGTGACTTTGAAGCTGAAAAGATATGGGAAAGTATGACGGGGTTTTTTACCACAGAAGACCTAACTCCCGCTATAGAAGAGGGCCATACAACTCTGCAGGGTATCGAACAGGTGGATGGTGTTTTTTGCTACCTTCTTAATGCTTCTATTGTTGATAAGGATTCCCTCCAATTAAGGCAACTTTTAACCCACCAAAAAATTGGTGGGTTTAAAGGGCTCCCCTTCACCTTTTCTGAGGATTTCCGTGACATCAAGCTTGCTTATTGGATTGATAAAAACAGTTATAGGGTCATTCAATCGAAAATAACCGCCAATC
>JAUWIR010000519.1 GCA_030605265.1 Pseudomonadota bacterium
AGGTCTGTCTAAAACTATACATATTTTATTTATTTCTAATAATTTTTAGTTAAAGTCTACAAAAATTCTTCAAAAAATAGGGGCCCGTTATAGTAAAACTTCTAAAACTCCTAAACTTTTTGTGAAAAACTCTAATTTTATCTTTCACCGAGAATTGCTGCAATAGAAGTGCAATCGATTTATTCTCTTTTGAATGAAAATACACCCCCAGATCAGCACAGCAAAAAAACCCTAAATTTATCTTATCTTAATTTTTCGATACCAAATATAATCTCAAATTTATATAAAAAAATATTTGAAAATAAATTATCATTACTATATAATAGTAATAATATATAGCTTCATCAAGATCACTTTAAAAAACCCCTCTCATAAACAAAGAGGCCGACAAAAATGAACAAAAAGTCCAAAACCACAAAATCCTTTAAAAGGCCTATTTCACACATAATAATCAAAAAACTTGTCTTCATTTCTCTTTCAATTATTCTATTAATTATCAACATAACTTTAAATTGCTCCTCCCTTTTGGCCCAGGATATGCCTGTTTGTAAAACACATGATTTTTTATTGGATGATTTTGAGTATAAAACTCCTTTTCTTTGGCCAACACTTTGGCAAACAGATTTATACACATCTAATTATCCTTGTTATTCAGTTTGCTGCAGAAATTGTTATGGGGACCCTATCGAAATAATAAGTGATGATGAACGTGGCGAACAAGTATTGGAAGTATATATTTCAAATGACCGCGATTATCCAACTTCTTCTTGTTTAAGGCCTTTTTCACTATCTAATAGCAACCTGGTTGATCCGGAAACCGAGGAATTCATTGCAAATCCTTATTTATCCTTTTTTCTTCGCTTAGGGCAAGATCAAGAACCTTTTCGTATGCTGGTTAAGATAACCACTTCAGAGCAAAAAAAAATTGTTCTTAATTATCAGGTTGGAGAATGGACCTATAACTATGGTAAAAACAATCCTTACCCCTATGGTTACCTCTCTTGTTATAGTCTTGAGGAATTTGATGAGGTAATTTACTTCCAAATACCTGAATCCCAAAATGGTACATGGCAAAAAATCACCAGGGATATGGAAGAAGACCTTAAAAGTATCTATCCCCAAGATAGTATCACGGGAATTAATAAAGTGACTTTACAAGGGAATCAATTTCTAGTGGATGATATTGTTTTTTCAGCGCCTCCAAAAGAGTGCTCCCTTACACTCCCACCGTATCTATTTCCGATTGGTTTATTAGGCAACGGGGGCTTTAACGATAGATTTGTCTATGCTGATCATCAGGAAATAGACCTTTGCTTAGTAGACAAGGCCCATCCGGAATACCCTAAATTGGCTAATCAAGATATGCTTGAATCCGATCTAGAACATGAGGAAGATATCATACAATTTTTAAACCCCTCTATTTCGGGGCAACCACTTGGATCCACAAATTTTTTATTATTTCGAAATCTTCCAGTTGACCCGACAGATGATCTCTTGCCTCCATACCTTATGCATTTAGGCGAACCAATAAAGTATGCCCCTGATGCTACCTATATCAAGGACCTGGAAATAGCCCTTCAAAAGGCAGGCTATTCTGTTTGGCCCACAGTTGGTATTCTCCAAGTTACTTATGGACAAATAGCTGAAGAATTTTCCGTCACCTTTAAAGTTAGCTATAGGGGAGTATATGATGAACAAATTTTTCTTGTTAGTTCTGTAAATTATCCAATTACTAATTTTCCTCCTTTATTACTTTATCCCCTTCAAGACCGTTATATTTGTGTTGGAGAATCACTCAATTATCAGCTTATCGCTTATGATCCAGACCTTGAAGACCAAAACGGCCTCTCCTATCGTGCTGAATTTCTCGGTTCAGCATCTTCCCTTTGCCCGGATGCGGGTAATTTAGTTGATCCTGCTACCGGCATTTTTAAAGACTTATCTTTTCTCAATATAGGGGAATATGAAATATCAATTACCGTTGAGGACCCCCGAGGTATGAATTTCAGAGACGATTTTATTTTATTTATTGAAAATCGACGCTATGTATGCCCTGGAGGAAAAGGAAATAAAACAGGCCGCTCCTGGGATAACGCTTATCAGAGCATTCAGCAGGCCATTGATGATGCTAAGGCAGGCACTGAAATTTGGGTGGCGGAAGGGACCTATAAAGAAAATATTATCTTAAAGGATGAAATATCTCTCTTTGGCGGTTTTCAGGGTATTGAGGAAAGAGTTGAGGAGCGTAATCTTAATCTTTTCATCACTTCCATAGACGGCCAAAGACTTGGTTCAGTTGTCACAGGGTCACCTGGAGCAACTATAGATGGGTTTGTTCTTACGAATGGGCAAACAGAATATGGCGGAGGGATAAAGTGCATTGCCGGTGATGGAATGGTTATCCAAAATAATCGAATTTACCGGAATACAGGACAAATTGCCGGAGGTGGAATTTTCATTGAATCATCCTCCAATGTTGAAATTCGACGGAATACCATAAGAGAAAATAATGCAGGGAGTGGAGCGGGAATGGCTTGTTTTGACGGCTTGGATATCACCATAGTCAATAATATAATAGTGAAAAATGAATCCCTGAACTTAGGTGCCGGCCTATCACTGACCCGATCATCCTCCTTGTTTATTAATAACACCCTGGTTGAAAATAACGCTTTTGAGGGAGGGGCCGGAATATATTGTTGCGATCACAGCTCAATTGATATCCTGAATTCAATTCTTTGGGCAAATGAGAACTGCACTCAAATAAATGATCCTGTAAGTGCCGGCATAAATGAGCTTTTCATTGACGACAATTCCTCATGTGTTTTGAATTATTCAGACGTCTCAGAAGGAGAGCTTTATTCCCCCTGGCTTTCCGGAATAGGGAATATAAATGGAGACCCTCTTTTTGTAGAAAAGGAACCGGGAATATACCACCTTTCTTTGAACAGCCCTTGCCGAGATACGGGAAATCCAGTCCACAGTGACCCTGATGGATCACTGTGCGATATTGGCGCTTATGGTGGGGAAGAGGCGGATTGGTCAATTTTAGTTGTGCCTTTAAATGATAAAACGATAAAGGTGAATGAATCCTTGTGCCTTAATATTAAAGCCTCAATACCAGATCAAGCTTTAATGTTATACTACTATGATGATACGGATCTTTTTGATATTGATTCAACCAGCGGCAAAATATGTTTCGCTCCTAACTCTGCGCAAAAAGGAGAATACAATATTAACTTTTTAGTAACTGATGGTGCTGATCAATCAATAACCCTTCCTTTCCATCTATCCATAATTAGAAACCAAGATGCAGATTTCCCCCTATTTACCCCACCGCCAAATTTCTTTTGGTATATGGCAGACGCTCTAGTTGATAATTACCGATTTGCCGGCTCTCTATTCTCCTTCTCAAACAGTTTTACCCCTTATCAATACCAATATTTACCTTATCAATATTTACATTTTTCCCACAACACTCCTTCTCCTTCCGATATCCCCTTATGGCTTTTTTCAAATAAAAAAAACTATACAGATTATTACGACTACCTCTGCTCATGGCACTACCTGCCTACCCTCTATTATTACTCTTTTTATCCTTACTCCACATCTGGTAACTAAAAGAAAATGCATACCTTCACTTATTTTCTTATTCCCTCCCGCCTCAATGGTCATGGGACTCAGAACCATTAGCTAAAAGGAAAATAACCTAACCTTGAT
>JAUWIR010000154.1 GCA_030605265.1 Pseudomonadota bacterium
AATCAAGCAGTGTCCGGCCTCAAACTCGCGGCGAAATATCCGGCCGGTAAGCTGCCAGCTGAATTCTTTACTCTGTTCCTCCAAAAAATGAAATAACCAGAAAAGGCTGTCCTCCTGCATCTGAAACTGCGTTGGTTCTTTTTCTTTCCATAGGCGAATGTGGGCAATCAACTTTCCAAGACGAATAAATATCGGCAGAGGCGGTGATTCCGGCCATATAATCCCGGCCGGGCCAAAAGCCTGCCCCTCTCCCAGCCATTTCCGACATAGGGTATAGGTAATCAACTTTAAAAAGGTGGTCTTGCCTGCGCCGGGATCGCCTTTTATTATCAGCTTCTGCTCCTGCAAGAGTTCCTGCAGCGGTACCTCACAGGAAACCCCCTCCTCTGTGTGCCGCCGGGTTTTTCCTTTTCCCCTCTCATGGAGCACACCCGTGTCAGCGGTTTTTAAAGGAATGTACAATTGATCAATGCCGAATTGATGCGCCTTCCCCTTCCCGGTTACCAGCCCGCGAATGTCAATGTACTTTGTCTCGTCTTTCAAGTAATTAAGGTAGCGGATAAAATCTACTATCTGTTTAGGAGGTCCAACTTTCACCGGTTGAAACCATTCACGCAGGACTTTTGTCAAATGCTCACGCAGAAATTCGGCAAACTCTTCAACTGTTTGGTATTCCCGGATTAAACTCTCTTTGGCTAATGTTTCTTTAAATTTGATTACTTTCCCAAGCTGTTTTATTTCTTTAGTGCTTTGTGGGAAATAGGGCCTTTGGCTGAAGTAAAACATTATCCGTGGCCGTCCAAACTTTTGCCAGTTGGCACAGGCGATATCAAATTCCTCTTTGGTACCGGATTCAGCTTTACCGCTTGGTGTACCAAAGCGCTTCCACATAATCCCTACAAAAATATCATAATCTTTAATCTGTTCATTGATCACTTCTTGCGGCCGGCCCATATCTGGCGCCACGTGGGTTTTCCACTCAATTACCTCTAAGCGAATATCGAATAAATCACCCATCATGCGGTTGATTTGTGCAGTAACATTGTGAACCGTTTGTCTTTCACGGTTGCCCTCGCTAGGGGAGGATAAAAATAGCCTTATTTTCCTTATCGACGATGAGGGGATATGTTCGAGCTTATTAATTTGGATACTTATCTCATTTAAAATTGATCCAACTTCACTTGGATTTAAACAATCAATAACGGTTACACCTCTGCTTTCCCAAAGTCTTTTTTGAAGCATATTTTCCTTCTTAATTGTCAGAATTATCCAATCAGACATCGAAGGTGACAATGAACAGAATTCCTCATAGAGACGCTGAATTCTATTACTTTGTAAAGAAAACCCTATGAATAAAACAATACCTGAAGAAAAAAGACCACGTATGTAGTTCACTAAGGCTATTCTTTTTGATGCTGTTCTCTCATAATCTGATTCTGAAATTATTAAGGAATTGGGTGAATCAATTGAGCCGTAGAGTTTTATAATTAACGGTTTCTCTTCTCGAAGGCATTCCAACTGATCGTCCGATAAGACAACCTTCGGCTCTTTCCCTAATTCTTGTAAACGACGTTCCAAAAGAGTGTCAAAATTCGTAGTTATAAAAGACTTAGCTGGTAAATTAGCTATAGCAGTATGCAACATTGTCGGGCTTGGAGAAACCTCATCATACGATTTCTTTAATACTTTGGCGATCTCTTCTCTACTAAAATCCTTGATTAAAAGATCTAAAATTTGTTCATTATTACTAATATTCAAAAATTTCGATACTTGCTTTTTAGAATGTTTGGCATATCGAGCCGATGTCATCAGCAATTTAAATAGATCATATTCCATCATGGACTCTGTTTCCATCAATACACCTGATACAACACAAATCGGTAAGGGTGTGCTTAGCTGACTCTCTTTAATAATCTTTTTAACTAATGATTGAACTGTGCTTTTGTTCATGTTGACCTACCTAATGTCGATTCCCGGATAGCTCGTAAGACTGTAGGGATCGATGAGTATTTATTAACAGATAAAATTTTCAATCCGTCCTGTTCCCATAATTCTCTTTGAACCAAATTGGTTCCTGTCATAATAGCGTATGCAGTCCTCTTAGTACTATCATATAAACTTCTAGCATCATGGTATATTCTTTGGAAGTTTTGATCTCTAATACCAAAACCTATAAATAAAATCGTGAAATCATTGATTGAAGAATGCAGCATCATCTCAAAATCCTTGTGGCGCGAAGCATATCTTGCATAGTCTGTACGTGTGAGAACTATACTAGACGGGTGATCTATATCTCCATGTAGTTTTATAATTCTAACTTCAGAATTATTAATATATCCTAATTGCTCAGGGTACACTACTACAGCAGGATCACATCCATTTCTAATCCGAAAAGAAATTTCTAATAATTTGTCATAGTTTGTTGTAAATATGGTATTTACGGGAATTTTGGACAATTCGCGATGTAAACATGATGGTTTGACATCACGCCTATAGCGTGATCTTAAAAAAGAAAAATATCTGTGATCTTTGACAGTTTGGCGAAAAAGCTCTGCGATATCAAGAAAATCTGAATTTTCTAAGAATTCTTCAAGATCATTTTGGGGATAAGAAGTACACTCTTTTCTGATCATTTGTTTCATCTCATCAATTAAAACATCCCATCCAATCAACTCAGAAGCGCTTGACGCACCAGAGCCAATAAATAAATGGATACGTTTACTCATTACTGAATCAAGAAGGTCTTGTGGAAAAACTGGTAAAACCATTCATTCTGCCTTAGCTTTGATGCATTTTTGAGTATTGGGGTATCACCTTGACACTCCCACCCACAAGATATAGTAGTAACGTGAGTGAAGCGGATATCCCAATTTGAGCATTCGATCGCGGTACGATTTAATTAAATCTCTCTTCATAATACATGATAAGAAGCTGCTTTTTTATGAGAAATTATAGATAAGAGCTCTTGTTTTGTCAACATACCGTCCCTCATCTGGTAATGAAACTAAGGGGGAGAAAGTATGGGGTGGTTCTCTATGAAAAACAATGAAAGGAGCCAGAACTCAAGATTTAAAACGGTTTGAAGATAAACTTGCACCCACCATTTTTAGGAAGTTTATCAATATTTCAGGAAAAGTAGTTTTTGATGGGAAAAAGTTTATGATTAAAATAAGGAAAAGGGCACACACGACTACTCTCAAAGGCATCGACTATAGCGCTCAGCAAAATTAACCCCTCACTGATCAGATAAATTAACCCACCAGCCTAAAATGGCAATGTTAAAACTTATAATATTCATAATTACAGATACATAAATGTAATCTATAAAAAAAGTGTTAGCTACCTTTATGTGGATATGAAAGATGCTGAAAAATCATAGGATTTTCGGAAATGATTAATTCTTGTATTATCTTCTATTTATATCTTTTATTATTCTATTTACTTAATTTTCAAATATTTAGATTATCAGATAGTCAGAGTATCAGATTATCATAACTGAACGACGCGAACCAGACGAAAGCCCAGATAATTGTTCCGAACGCGCGGAAGGCCCCAGCCGTAGTAGCAGTAGGCGCAACGCAGATGATTCGGATTGCTATAAGCGAAACAGCCCCCGCGACCCACGCGCGTAACCCCATTCGCCGGGCCGCGCGGATCTTTCACCACCCCCTGTTTATTACAAAATTGATAATAATTTGTGCTTTCGTACCAATCCCCGCACCATTCAAAAACATTTCCCGCCAGATCCATTACCCCTTCAGGTGAGCAATCCTGGGGAAAAATTCCTACAGACACGACCCTATCTATCTTGCATCGCCCAAAATTGGTGGTCTCAGCAGTAGGCCCTTTATCGCCCCAAGGGTACTTGCAATATTTTTGCCCGGGCCCACGAGCAGCCCGCTCCCACTGCGCTTCTGTTGGAAGCTGCCCGCCAGCCCATTTTGCATAAGCTGCCGCCTCATACCAACTCACCCCAACTACCGGCCGGGAAAGGTTCTGCTGTTGATTTCCCCACTCATCAGGTTCTGTATACTTGCCAAAACCACCCTCCTCCCAAAGGCATTTATCCTGATAACCACCGGCATCAATAAACCTTTGATATTGCCCAACTGTGACAGGATATTTACTTATATAATAAGGGGATAATTCCACCTGATGGACCGGCGATTCATTACTCCTTGCATCGTGGTCATAATTTTGCGCTTTTTTATCACTTTTCTGAGCCCCCATCCAAAAGCAACTGCCGGGAATAAAAACCATAGGTCCGATCATTGGATCAATACTTGAATCAATGTTTGGATCAATGTTTGGATCAATACTTGGATCAGAACCATCCTCCAAGCGCGGATCACCTAATAATCCCAGGCTGTCCCCTGCCTCAGCCCTCTGGCGGGGTGTCAGCTTACCCCCAGACACCAGATCTGCCAGCCGGTTACGCACTCGTTCCAGCAATTCCTTCCCCAGAGAGCTATCAGTTATCCGGCTTCTGCCAATCTCCAACAATACATCCCCGGCCAGCCAGACCTTAAGCCAACCATCATTATCATCCATTACCTTGGATGGGCATAATTCTCCCACCAAAAGCAGGGGCTTGGCTATATCTGTAAAAAGATAGACCATCCGGCCAACAGCCAAAAGAATCACTTCCCTCCACAAGGCTGCCCCCTCTTCAATAAGAGCACAGGCTTTTTGAGTAAAATCAGTTAGCGAGGCAAGGTGGGCACCGGCCAGATACTCTTGAAAGGTGCGGTGAGGAAAGGTAAATACCTCAGGTGAGCGCTCCACTAGTAAACCGGCCCGAAGCTTCATGGTCTCCATTACCTGCTGGGCCCAGGTGCGATCATCATTTTTCAGTGCAGCCAATGATTTTTCAAGCTTTAATTCTCCAATGTCAGCCAACTTGTTCTGATCGTCACTACTGCCGGTCTGTGCATGGGCCTCAAAGGCCAATTGATGAAGCGTTCTCTTTAAATCCACCTCACTTCGACCGGCTTTTTGCAGCAACTGCCACAAGCGCGGGGACCCCTTGAGCCCACCTGCTTTTGTCTGCTCCCAGCGCCACAATAGGATGTCCACTGTCTCTTCATACAGCATGGCCCTTGCCTCGGGCAAGCGGCCTTTGTGGGTATGCACCAAAGCCATTACTGTTAAAAGAAGTGGATTAGGGGCCATCCGCCACAGATCTGATCGACGCACGGCTGATCGCAATTTTTGGGAAAGCCCGGCTGCATCGTCCTGACGCACCACACCAGTATGAGTTAATTCGCTGTACCAGGCATCAATAAAACGGTCTATTTTTTTTTCATCAAAGGGGGCCAACTCAAAGGAAGTAAAATCCTTTGTCAGCCGTAAATCAGGCTCGCCCTTTTTAGTTGGTGGTTGATAAGAGAGAACGCGGCAGGTTGTCAGATAGCGACTTTTGGGATAGCGCTTGAAAAAGGCCATAATGGCCTGGCGCACAAAAAGACGCTGGGCCGAAGAGGGCACCTCATCCAGGCCGTCAAGCATGACCAAGGCCCAACCCTTCTCAAGGGCCATTTCAAGTATCCTTTCAGCAGAAGCTATATTTTGTGCCTTGAGCCCCTCAGTGATAAAATCCCATATATGTCTTGGTTCTGCATTATCCGGCAAGGGATTGGGCAAACTGCGGGCAAAATCGCGAAGAATAATGAGGAGGGGCAAAGTATCGGGTGCTGTCCAGCCTGGTAAATGATTTAGCCGGCCGGCATCATTATCCAGGCCGTGCGCAGCCAGACAAAAAGCCAGATGGTTCACAAAAGTAGACTTGCCGCTGCCGGGATCACCAAGCAAGACCATATTAGGATTATCAATGACTGCTTTAATGCTGCTCAGAGGTTGCGCATTGCTTGTATGCTCGCCTTGATCTTTCAGGGAAAAAGGCCGGTTGTCATCACCACGCCTATTTTTCTCCCCTTTGGGCATTGATACCTTGGTGGTGGTTGTATCCAAATCAACATATACATTAGCCAGACATAAAGGATTCTGATCAGAAGCTGCATCAGCCGCATTCATATCCACACCTCGAAGAGGTAAGTGTTTACTAACCTGCACCACCATCCGATAATACCCGGCCAAGACCTGGCGAAAGTCTTTTAATCCGGTCGGGCCATGATCACCGTCAAAATGGGAAGGCCCGGAAAGAGGCCTTTAAGTTTAAACCATTTCTGTAAAACCTTGACCAGATGCTCGCGAAGATATTCAGCAAACTTTTCGAGCGTTAGGTATTCAAAAATTAAACCCTTTTGGGCCAAGTCTTCCTTAAAATGAAGCACTTTGACCCACTGCTCAGCCTCCTTGGCATTTTGAGGGGAATAGGGTTTTTGGCTGAAGTAAAAGAAAATCCTTGGCTGCTTAAACTTTTGCCAGTTATTATAGGCAATGTCAAATTCCTCTTTAGTACCGGATTCAGCTTTACAGCTTGGCGTGCCAAAGCGCTTCCACATAATCCCCACAAAGATGTCATAATCCTTAATCTGGTCATTGATCACCTCTTGCGGCCGACCCATATCAGGCGCTACGTGGGTTTTCCACTCGATTACTTCAAGGCGAACCTTGAACAAATCACCCACAGTGCGGTTGATTTGAGCCACTATATCGGAAACCTTCTTACGCTCTCCCTCTACATCACCAGGTGAGGAAAGGAAAAGTCGAATGATTTTAAAAATGACTTTGGCCATGATAAAATCCTTTGTGAAAGAGGTTGGAATAAAACAAATTCTTTTTGAAACATATATGATATTAATATAAAAAGAATAAAAAATCCAATGCTTTTTCGATTTGATGAACAAGAAATAAGATGGACAGGGAATATGATGAATAGGGAATATGATGGAAACAGAATAGAGAATAGGGCCGGACTATACTAAGCCACATTAGCTAATCTAGTGAGCTATATTGGCTTTTTCAAGATTATCAATGAATTCATCTAACCAATCCACTGCCTGCCCTCTTTTTTGCCTGGCTTCACGAATCAGTCGTAAATTATTGGCAGTAGTTTTAGGTTCCCATGTTTCGCGTATAGAGATTAGGGCAGAGGCAAGGAGGTTTTTGGCTTCAGCAGGGTCATTAGCCAATACAGCCAGCTCAAGGAGGGTGGCATAATCCCAATAATCAGGGTTGGCAAATTTGAGCCGCTGATTGACTGCAAAACGTACCACAGGCAGGATTTCCTCTTTGCGAGCCAATGAAGCTTGATCGCCTTTGATATCAAGAAGAGTGACCGCATTAATGCCGGGGTAGGCATCACGCCAATCCGTTTCAAATCCTAAGACATACATCTTTATTGCTTCATCAAGATATCCTTGTGCAAGGGCTGCTTGCTCATCTTCTATCGCTTTGACCCACAGGTCTTTATATACCCGGCCCATAAGCCCGCAGGTTTCAGAGCTTGGGCCCTGCTCCTCCAGCACGGCTTTTAGAATTTCCAGCGCCCGCTGCCGGTTGCCCTGCCGGTTGTAAGCAAAAGCCAATTGCTCTCGTACCAAAATAGTTCGGCGAAGTATTTCAGGAAGGCGGGTATAAAGGGAAATCATTTGATCCCAGTCCTCCAGCGCACGATAGGATAAAAACAGGTCCACCAAAACCCCGGCTTCAGTTTGATCAAAATTCCCAAGCTCTGTCTCTATTTCATTGAGCATCTGTATATCCAAGCGTCGGCGGGCTTCAGACAGCTTTTGCTTAATACCTTCAGAATATTTCACCAGATCTCGAAATGTATCTGTTTTGAGCCTTGAGATATCAGGCGCTTTATAGCCCTTCAAAAGCTGAAAAAGGGGGCTGTCCACAGCCATTTCCTTTTTGGCCAACTGGCGCAGGTCTTTTAATCTGGCCATAAGGGAATTTTTCAATCGGGTAGCCTCTGATGCGCCGAATTGGTTATCCCGGCCCAATTCGTAAGAAAGTGAGCGCAGGTAATTTACATCAAAGGGGATTTTCTGGCGGGCGGCAAAAATAGTCAGGGTAGTCCTTGGCAGCACTGCATGTCTTACCCCAAGTTCATAAAACACATTGGCATTGGCTGTGGTTAAGTCGGCCACTGCAAAGTCGCAAAGGAGCAGCCTCTCAAACATGGCATTATGGATAATCCCTCCCAAGCGCTCTGCATCAGCCCGAATGGGCCCCATTCCCGCATCTCTTATGGCTGGTTCAATAGATTCTTTGTAAATGCGGTCAAAGTCGATTTCAGGCCTTCCAGTAGGATCTTTTTTCCGACCAAAAGGCATTAGAACAAAACATAAAGGATCAGGTGTCATAGTTCCCTCCAAACATTGATATTTTGGTCAGCCGTCGCCAGTCGCCAGCTGAGGCTGTGTTATATGATATAAGGTTAAGTTTCAAGCACGTTATTTTCCAGGCGATAAATGATGATGGTAAGGATGACCTTCCGCGGCCATTTACCAATAAAGGCTTCGGTCATTTACCAATCAAGGCTTGTCCGGATAAATAGATGAATATGGCATCTTTCATACACCACGAAAAGTAGTTTACACTTATGACTTTTTATTTTTTTATCTACCATGGCATGAAGGAAAAGAAGAAACAAAAAAATCTTCATGCTCTTCATGTCCTTCAC
>JAUWIR010000638.1 GCA_030605265.1 Pseudomonadota bacterium
CATATAGAGAAAAAGATCCTATACAAGTAACCATTCAGTCTCCCTCCCTGCCGGCATTAAGATTTTTCAGGTGTCAGGTCATGCATTTCTGAAACCTGAAGCCTAAAAAATTTGTGGTAGAGCAATATAGCCTAAAATTTTTCGTGTGTTTCGTGTGTTTCGTGTATTTCGTGGTTAAAAAATGAGTATTTCACCTAAAAATCACCACCACCTAAACTCCCCCATTAAGGGGGGGATTGAATTAGGAATATTTTCATGTTTCTTTATGCTGATTTGTCGGCACGAATGTTTCATTTTAACTTTTTACCTTAAAGGAGCAGGATCGGGGCAGGTCGTCTTTAGATTTGCCCCAATCAGAGCAAAAGTTAATCATTAATAATGCGAATTAAGGTTTGAAATCACATTTAATAAATCAATGGGTTACGGTCATAGCCTAAAATCACAATTTATCTAAAGCCCTTAATTTACGGGGATGTAGTTTTTCAACCCTTAATAGGCATTAATATATTGGATAATATGGTTTATGATACTTCATCATAATAATATAGATTTGTCAAGTATTTTTTTGGGTAGATTATTAAAAATGAACAAAAAAAGATTACAAATTATTTTTGGGTTAGATTTTGAAATTATCCATAAAATAGGTGAGCGGACTATAGAAATATTTTATGGACAGAATGGTTAAATGTTTTAGGTTGAAACGCTTGTTTGATTGGATGAAATTACTTAATTATTGAGGATTTCGGAGTATTAAAATGACTCAAAATCCCTGAAAAGCTAAAATTATTAGCTCAAATGCGGCGCTTAAATACCAATGGGAGGAAGGTAAAAAAGGAGTTCTATCTTCATGGTGAAAAAAATTCTTATTAGCTAATTGGATCTGGTTATTTCTTAGAAACGAAAGACGGCTTAAAGAGCTTTTTATTATAAAAATCTTCATGCTCTTCATGGCCTTCATGGTGATAAAAAAATTTTAAATTATAATAGCTGAAGAGGATTAATTTTATGCAGTTTATAGACCCCCGATCAGATTATGCCTTTAAAAGGATTTTCGGCAATGATAAAGCCCACGATGTTTTGATCTCTTTTCTAAATGCAGTCATGAGCCTTGAGGGAGAAAAGGGCATTAAATCGGTGATGATTTTAAATCCTTATGAAGCGCCCAAGGTTAAAGAGCTGAAGCATTCTTTCCTGGATGTAAAATGCATGGATCATCAAGGAGTGCGTTATATTGTTGAAATGCAGGTAGAGTATGTGAAAGGATTTATAAAAAGAGTGGTGTATAATACATCAAAAACCTATGTTAACCAGATAGAAAAAGGGATCGATTACCCTAAATTGGACCAGGTTATTTCTTTAAACATACTTGACTTCATCATGTTTGAGGATAAAAAGATAGGCTATTTATCCCATCATCTGGTGAAAGAGAAAGTGACCAACCAAAGTTATATTGAAGAGATCAGTTATTACTTTATAGAACTGCCAAAGTTTATGAAAAGTGAAAATGAACTGGAAGGGGACCTTGAGAAGTGGGTATTTTTCATAAAGAATGCGGCCGGCCTAGCCTATATACCGAAGAGTCTTGAGGTTGAGGTTTTTAAAAAGGCTTTTGATATAGCTAACAGATCAAACATGAGCCAAGAGGAATGGGAGCTTTATGACCAAAGTTTAGTTTTGATCCAGGATCAAAAAGGTGCGGTGGAAGCAGCTTTTGAGAAGGGAGAAGAGATTGGCATTAAGAAAGGAGAGGCGCTTGGCATTAAGAAGGGAGAGGCGCTTGGTATTAAGAAGGGGGAAAAGCTGGGCAGATTAGAGACTGCCGGGAAGCTTTTAAAAATGGGTATTGATTTAAAAACTATCAAGGATACTACGGGGATATCTGAAGAAGACCTTAGTTAATCAATTACTTGGGATTCTTACTTAGCTGTAAATGGTAAAAATCCTTTTCCAATAAGAGGCATTTGATTATTTACTTGATACAGAGGAAATTTAATAAGTCAGCTAACATTTACCCAGCCAGAGATGAGAAAAAAAATTCTAAGTATTATGACAGTAGACATCTTTCCTAAATAAAACTGGTAATCATAGCCTATTCGTTTTTTTTGACAGGATAACAGGATTAACAAGATAATTATTTATCCTGTATATCACAATACAATAACTCTCTAATTTTGCCCTTGATTTCAACTTTCCTTTCCCCAAAATTAAGTATTAAGCCTACTGACTTCCCTGTGGCAACCAGGTAATTAACTAATTGCACTTCATGAGCTTTAATAATTCGTCTTACTGACTTCAATTCCAAAATAATCGTATCATTAACAATAATATCCGCAACAAATTCTCCTACAACCTCATTTTCATAGTAGACTGTAATGGGTTTTTGTGATTCTGTATTCATGTTTGCTTTACCTATAGACTTTTCCATCTGACTTGATACTAAATTTGACATATTTCTCTTAATCTATTAAAATTATTCATATCGTTATGAATATGCTTATGAGGTTAAGGATATGTCTTTTCAGGGCAAAGAATTTAC
>JAUWIR010000551.1 GCA_030605265.1 Pseudomonadota bacterium
GAAGTCGGTCTTGGCATAGTCCCGGATAATCCTTTGGCCAGGATGTATAGAGACCGGCTCGGTTTACTTAATCAACGAATGGCCAAAATTGCTGATGAAGTTTATATTCTTTTTTCAGGTATACCTTTAAAAATAAAAGGTTAAGGAGTAGTAACTGCTCAAAAACCTGTATTTTTTTAAACAATCATGGTAAATTTTAAATTTCAAAAAAAAAGGGGGCCCGTCTCAGTTCTCAAGATGGGCGCTATGTCTTTATGATGGTTAACGAGGAGGAAAAAGAAAAAGATGAAAAATTTACAAGAATTATTACAGAATATTCGCCCATTAAGCCCACTATATTTAGAAAAAGCCCAAAAGCGATTAAATAATCTCACCAAACCAGTAGGAAGTCTTGGCAAACTTGAAGAAATTGCTCAAAGATATTCTGCCATAAAAGAGAGTTTAACCCCGTCAATAAAGAAAAAAATGATAGCTACTTTTGCAGGGGATCATGGTGTAGTAGCCCAGGGAACAAGCGCTTACCCTAAGGAAGTTACTATTCAAATGGTTTTTAATATGCTGGATGGAGGGGCCGCCATTAATATTTTGGGCAAGCAGGCCGGAGCGGAAGTTGTCGTTGTGGATATTGGAGTTGATCATGACTTTAAAGCCTAACCAGGGCTTCTCATCAATAAAGTAGGTTATGGGACTGATGATTTTACCAAAGGGCCGGCCATGTCTTATGAAAAAGCAATAGAATCAATAATGGTGGGCATTAACCTGGCTGATAACTATGCCAAGGAGGGTATTGATCTTATTGGTACAGGCGAGATGGGTATAGGCAACACCACCCCCTCAAGCGCCATTCTATCAGTATTGGCCGGATTACCCCCTGATCGGATAACAGGCCGCGGAACAGGGATTGATGATCATTCTTTACAACGAAAAATTGAAGCCATTAAAACAGCCATAGCAGTTAATACCCCTAATCCAAAAGACCCTATTGATGTATTAGCCAAAGTAGGCGGATTTGAAATAGGAGGAATAGCCGGACTTATCATTGGAGGCGCCCTTCATCGAATCCCTGTGGTGGTGGATGGTTTTATTTCAACAGCCGGGGCCCTCATTGCCACGAAATTAAATCCCCTTATCAATGATTACCTTTTCTACTCTCATTTATCTGCTGAGCCAGGACATAAAAAGATGCTTGAAAGCCTCAACCAGGAACCGATCATGGACCTTAATATGCGATTAGGTGAAGGCACTGGAGCAGCCATAGCTTTTTCGATTATTGAATCTTCGATAAAAATTTTGACTGATATGGCCACTTTTGAATCAGCAGGAGTTGACAAGGCACTAGAATAGGGCCATAGAATAATGAAAAGTTTTTTAAGAGCCCTTCAGTTTTTAACTATCATAAGAATAAAAAAACATATTCCCACAACCGAAGGTCAACTATCGGGGTCGATGATCTATTTCCCTCTTGTTGGCCTTCTGATGGGCTCACTCCTTGTTGCGGTCAGGATTTTTTTTCTTATTCTTCTCCCCTCCCCTATTGTTGATGTCCTGGTCATCCTCACCCTGGTCATGGTAACCGGTGCTCTTCACCTGGATGGCTTGGCTGATATGGTTGACGGTTTAGCAGGAGGAGGAGACCGCGAAAAGGTACTGGCTATCATGAAGGACAGCCAAATTGGCACCTTTGCCGTAGTAGGATTAATCTTCATCATCTTAATGAAAGTGGTCACCCTCTTTGAAATCCCGGGTGAAGTGAAAAATTTGGCCCTCCTGAGCATGCCTGTTTTGGGAAGATGGTCAACAGTGATTTTAGCCTCTCTTTTTAATTATGCACGCCCCGGTCAGGGGACCGGCCAAGCTTTTGTACAAGGGGCCAAGAAAAAAGAACTTATCATTTCAACACCTTTGACAGTGCTTATAATTTTAGGCCTCTTCTCTTTGAAGGGAGGACTCATTGTGCTCTCTGTTTTTACTTTCACCTATCTTTTTGGCTTGTTCTTTAAAAAAAAGATCGGAGGAGTAACCGGTGATATTCTCGGGGCCTCTTGCGAACTTACCGAAGTTTTTACTCTTCTTCTCATCTGTGGTCTTTTTTGAGACCGGCCTTTTTGATTTCCCTGTTGCGATAACCTATATAAAATTAAAACCAAAGTTCTCTTGTTTTTATTTTCGGCATTAAATTTGTGGACTTACCTATGAGCAGCAAGCCCTCATAAACTATAATCAAGGTATGATAATATGTCTTCCTTATACTCACTTGCCTTGCATATCTTTGCCCTATAGTACAATTATTAATTCTATAATTAACATAAGTAAAAGTGGTTCATCTCCCAATTCCCAATTATAGGACAATATCTTGTCTTTTACAGGGCAAGATATTGTCCTATTAAAAATCTCAATATAATCAGTCGCTAAGCTTACTAAAATAATTTATCGCTCATTCTAAAGGTCAAAAAGTTGGCCAAAAGAGTAATATTTTAATCAAAAATCATGGCCTTTTAAAGAATGAATTCAAACTAAAGGACCTTGTTTTTAAACCTTGAACTTATTTATTGTCCAAATTAATAATTCTTTATTAATAAATGGGCATCCACGATTAACAAATATTTTCTTTTCACCTTAAAACCGGGTTTAGATTAAGTCTACCGAAGAAAAATATAAAAATATCTTGACATCCTCTGTATCTTTATTATAATGAGCTATTATAAAAATTATAATAAATATATTACGCCGAAGAAGAATATCATGTCTATTGATTTATCACAACTGCATCTCGATTGGGGATCAAGCAGATACAAAGGAAAGGTATATCGTTCCTACAGTTTGGCTCGGCCTCTTTGGGAAAACGGCAAGAATAAAAAACAAACCGTTATTAAATTGGGGAAGTTATCGGATGCAGAGGTACAAAAGTGGCGTAATTTACTCAAAGCCTTAAAGAACCCAAATAGTTTTTTAACATCATTTGAAAATATTTGCGTTGAAAAACATTATGCTTACCTTGATGTGGCTGTTGCAAATGCTGTTTGGGATGAGTTGGGTTTGGATATAGTTTTTCAGAACGATGGGAAAAGGCTCATTAGTATTGCAACAGTTGCCCGCATTCTTACCATAAACCGGTGTATTGATCCTGCCTCAAAATCAAAAACCCCGGAATGGTTTCGAGAAACTGCTTTACCTTGGATGCTCGGCATTAATTCCAGCGAAATTAATTCATCTCGTATTTTTCGTGAACTAGCTGTTATTGAAAGTCATAAAGAAACAATTTGCAAGTATTTATTTACACAATTCACTCGATCTGATCCGGCATCCATGAAATCGCTTTTCTATGATCTATCCAGTACAAGTTTTGAAGGTACTAGATGTAAATTAATGAAATGGGGGCACTGCAAAAGCGGCTATGATAACCATGTGGTGTTAGCGTTGGTCGTTAACAAGCAAGGATTACCGTTCTACTGGGAGATCC
>JAUWIR010000348.1 GCA_030605265.1 Pseudomonadota bacterium
ATTTAATCAAATCTATTTTTCCAGTCCTGAAGCCTGGGACAATCTTTTTTGCACAAAGTCAATGCCTACTGTTTTGATAAACCATCCAGCCCGGGGTCCGCTATTTTTATTAATTAAAGCAAGGTAAAAGGCTTGAAAAACATCTTTCACCGTAAGCTCGGTGTCCTCCTTGGCAGCCTCATAAAATGCCCTATGAATTTCTTCAGCAGTAACATCAATTTCTTTAGTAAGCATATTTTTTAGTATGTCAGAAAGTATACCTAATATCTTACGCTGCTGAGGGGAAAAAGATTCAACACTTTCCGGAAGACCTTGAGCTACAGAGAATCGAGCCTCCTGAGGAGCAAAGTGCTCCAGCCAATTGAGGGCGAATACACAGCGCTCTTCTAAAGCCCCAAGGGAAGAATCAGCTATCTTATATCCCCCTCTTTGAAGTATTTTTTTCACTTCAGCAGGATCGCCGGCAGCAATTTGGACAACATTGATAAGATGATCAAAAGGGATGCCAATGGGCTTAAAGTCGCTTGCTTGAGAAAGATCTATGGCCCTTTGGTCTCTGCGTTTGGCCTGTTCATTATCCACTTCGTCAAAAACCGCCAACAACTGTTTTACAGGTTCAAAAGTAATTCTTTGTTTTGGAGTAGCTTTAATAATAAGATATCGCAGAATATCAGGTGGGACTACTTTTAGGGCATCTTCAATAGCTATAACATTTCCTTTACTGGAAGACATATCTCCCATGCCCTCTAACCTTATCCATTCATAAATAATGGGAAAAGGAGGAGTTTTTTTAAATACCCGATTGACGATTTCCTTTCCAGTATCATAGGAGCCCCCTTTGCTGCCGTGATCTTTACCCATTGGTTCAATATCTACCCCCAAAAAACTCCAACGAGCAGGCCAGTCAATTCTCCAGGTTAATTTACCATTTCCTTGAATATGCATGAAACCAGTGTGGTTACATTGCCCGCAAGAATACTTAATAATTTTTTCCTCCCTAATCCAGGAAATTACTTTTGCTTGCGTCATAGCTCCACAGGATTCACAGATAGGCACAAAAGGAGACCAATACTGATCAATTTCTTTTCCAGTAATTCGAAAGAGAATTTCTGCAATTTTATCCCTGGCATCTAACGATTGAGCAATGACCTCATTATATTGGCCGTTTTTATAAAGATCACTGGATCGAAAAATTTTGAGATGAATTTTTAATAAATCCATTGATCGTAAAAATGGTTCCAGGAAATGTTCAGCATAATTTGAGTGTTTATCGCAAGGGCAGGGGATCTCGCTTAAGGGCCGGCCAACAAAGGGCTGATATTTTTGGGGATCAAGGAAGGGATAGACTTTACGCAGAGGATCAAAGTCATCAGCTATATAAATTAATTCCGCCTTCTTTCCTCGCTCCTGTAAGATACGATAAATAACGTCTGCAGTTACTACTTCACGCAGATTTCCTATGTGAATTTGACCGGAAGGGGTGATCCCCGTGGCAATTCGGAGGGTATGATTTTCCGGGACAGGATCTTCTAAAATTTTATCTACTACTCTATCTCCCCAGTGTTGATTTGCTTTATTTAACATTTAATTTCCTTTTCTTTTATCATTATTTAAAAAAGTGCATTGTCAGGGATTAAAGGGCAAATATGATTTATGAATTGTTTTTAATAGGCATGTTCCTTAATAATGCTAAATCCTTTCAGTTTGATATATTCAATTTCTTTTGGATTTAAATGAAACTTACTCCTGAATTTGGATTGGGCCAGCCTCTGAAATAGGTTGTCAATATGGGTGTTCGTCATTATTTGAGATATTCGAAAAATATAAAAAGTGAAAAATTTAAATAGTATAGATAGTTTGTTTTGAAGGGATACCTTAATATTTAGTCACTTCACCTTTTAGGTTTCACTTTTCATGGGATCATCATTGGTAAAACCTATATTATAAGGAAATACGGGTTATTTAGAAAGTGTTACAATATCAAGGATTTTTTTTTTTGTCAATAAAGGGGTGAAATGAAAGAAGATGGTTTCAAGGCCCTGAAGTAAACGAAAAGATAGTTACTTACAAAACTATTCCTTTCTGTTCCACAATCCTTTTTAAAGGTAAGATAGAATTATGCTCAGAGTGCCAATCTTGTCTGTTTTGAACGGTGCTGTTTAAAATGGTATCTGTTTCCATCTCAAGAAAATAGAGACGATCTCTGATTTCTGTTAACAGTTTTCTGTCAATAGGTTCATCAACAAGAATTAAAAAGTCCCAATCTATCGCTTTATAATTGTTTTCACGTTTTCGGGAATCATATACAATTATTTCAGCTTCCGGTACGATAGCGTGAACTTCTTGTTGAATTTGCCGTAAAATATTTGCACTCTCTATTGTTTTATCTTGCCAATCATCAAAAGAAATCATCAAGCCCCCTCCTTTTTTGAATGATTTTTTTTAATAATAATTATCTCTTTCTAAAGTTTTATCGGAATAAGATATGATAAACTTTTTGAAATTTTTTTCAATAGTAGTCTGCAAAAAAAAACAGCTGATAAGCTGCTAAGAAAAAAAACAACTCAATAATTTATGAACATAGACAAAATTTTTATGAGAATTAATATTTTTGCATATTTCTGTATATTTTTACCGATTATTTGAAGGATACGAATATCTGGTAATAAAGATATAAAAAAAGGGATAATGACATGTCTCAGGTCAGGACAGATAAATGTATTGATGCTACTAAATTGAAAATAAAAAAAATTATACTCCCTCTCCCCCTAAAATTTAAAATAATGAATTATATGGGTGGATTCCTAAAGGGTTTAAGCTCAATTCGGAATATTCTATCATTAGACTCAATGCTTAATGAAGCCCAAAATATAACCGGGCTTTCGGATTGGGGGGATGAAAATTTTTTAATCCCTTTGCGTATGCTCACAGAACCTGATGAAGAAAAGTTTAAATTGACTTTAGTTGGGAAAGCCATACTTAGAAGTAATTTGGTTCACTGTTTGAAAAATAGATTACTGATTCAGCAGGAACTAAAGAGCCATCCTGAAATAGTAGAAGTCCCTATTCATCGACCTTTATTCATAACCGGTTTACCAAGAACAGGGACAACACTTCTGCAAAATCTCTTATCACTGGATCCCTTCTGTCGTCCCTTGCTTTGTTGGGAGGCGTTACATCCCGCACCTTCGCCTGATCCTCATACACATAAGACTGACCCACGTATTGCCGCGATGGAAAAAGCAATTAAGTCTTCTTATAAATACTTTCCTCAGCATATGGCTATTCATCACATGAGCGCCGGAAAACCTGATGAATGTATGCATCTTCTGAAGAACTCTTTTTTAGAACCAATAGCCTTTAGATTATTGGCACATTTTCCACAATATATAGAATGGCAAAAAGAACAGAATATGGTCCCGGCATATCAATATTATCGTCGGCAGCTCCAAATCCTTCAATGGAAATTCCCACCGGCACATTGGGTGCTTAAGGCCCCTGTACACCTTATCTATCTGGATGCGTTACTGGAAGTATTTCCTGATGCTTTGGTGATTCAATTACATCGAGACCCTCATAAAGTCGTCCCTTCTTTTTTAAGCCTTGTTGGCAAATCAATGGGTATGGGCAATCGATTTGATAAAAATGCCTTTGCAGAACTATCCGAGTCAATAATAGACTCAATGCAAGAGATACTAGAGCGCGCTATTTCCATTCGCAGCCGCCATGATTCCAGTAAATTTTTGGATATCCATTATAATGATCTTATGGTGAACCCAATAAGTGCTATACAAAGAATTTATAAATTCTTTGGTTATAAATTTAGTAACACTTTTGAGGAAAGGATTGCATCCTGGCTAAGGGAAAATCCGCAGGCAAAATATGGGAAACACAGTTATTCTCTTGAACAATTTGGCCTGATACCGGAAGCATTAAAAAATCGTTTCGCAAAAATTTTCCCCTGAGAATAATTTTTAGATGAAAATTTTTTTTTTACATTAGTGAATCTAAAAACCTAATTGCACAAGTTGAAAATGTTTGCATATTTCCTTGATATCCGAATGTATCCTTGGATATTCGGGAAAGGTATTATTAAAAGCACAAACAGCCATTTTGTAAGAGGTATCTATGGTATACTGTTTGAAAAAAATCTCTTGAATGACCTTCCCCTGTGAAATTAATACTATATCTTTACTATTTCTAAATTTTATACTAAAAGAATTTAAAGGACATGATAGGCCCCTCCCAATTGCTTTTATGTAACTCTCCTTTAATGTCCATAAAGTGAAAAAATAAGAAAGAGGATCATCCTGGCCATATAATTCACTGCACTCATCTTGCGCGAAATAGTGTTGGCAAAATTCTAAATTAATACTCCTTATTCGTTCAATATCAATTCCTATCGGCTTATGATCGAAGGCACAGACAATCCAATCACCAGTATGAGAAATATTGAAATGAAATTTTTTTCTATTTTTTAAATAGAGCTTTCCATATTTGTTTTTAATAAAAGATATATTTTTATTTTTTAATTTGGTTTTTTCAATAATCACATACCTGATTAATAGCTCTGCCAATAAAGATCTAACAGCATCTTCCCAAAAATGAAATTTTTTAAGTTTTAATTGCCTTTCCTTGTCAACAAATTGGGAAAGATGATTAAATAATTTATGATCAATTTTTTGCGTTATTTTAAAAGCGTCTATTCTTATCATACACCTATCAAATCGAATAAGGATTATAAGTAGTAATGATTTGTCGGATGATACGCATCCCTAAGTTTTAGTTATCGTCATTTTTTTATGCATTGAATTCATATAATGTCACTCATATTTATAAAAAATGCAGATAATATATATACAAAAAAATTAGGCTATATAAGAAACATAAAAAGAGAAAAAATGGACCCTAAACTCTATGATTTTTAAAAGTCTCGTTGATGCAATAAGGTATTATGGAACTTTTACCACAAACGGCATAACCTTTATATATGGAGAAAAAAATGGATTATTTATTTCCTACGCTACTCTGTATAATAAGGCCTTATCCATTCTTTACTCTCTTCAAGAAAGAGGATTGAAACCGGGTGATGAATTAGTATTTCAGCTTTCTGATAATTATAACTTTGTCGCTGTTTTCTGGGCTTGTTTACTCGGGAAGATTATTCCCGTACCGCTATCTATAGGCAATAATGATGACACTAGATTAAAGTTATTTACTGTCTGGAGCTTTTTAAATAATCCCTATTTGATTGTTTCTCGTGATATTTTAAGTAAATATGAATATTTTGTAAATAATAATAATTTAGATAATATTTTTATACAATTAAAGAAAAAAATAGTTTATATAGAAGATATTGATAAAGAAAATAATAAAGGTAAAATTGTGCCTGCCAAAGGGTCTGATATAGCTTTTATTCAATTTTCCTCAAAC
>JAUWIR010000492.1 GCA_030605265.1 Pseudomonadota bacterium
AGCTTTCTCTTGTTAATCCCATAGTTTTCATGTACCGATAAAAAGTAGCCTTATGGATACCAAGAAGACGTGCTGCTTGAGTTATATTTCCTTTGGTGTTTTTATATGCTCGAAGGAGAATTTCTTTAGTAATTTCAGGCTTAGTTGAAAGATGTGCCGGCTTGGTATAAAAAATATCTATAGGAGGATTTCCTGATACTTGATGAGGATTACTTTGAATGGACAGGTTCGATTTATCTTTGGGAAGAGAACTATCAGCATCGTAAGGAAGAAGTCCGATGTGATTCCGATAAGGGTCGATTTCTGTAATATTGGGTAATCTTTGAGTATATGGATAATTAGGTACAATAATAGCTGGTTTGGTGGCCTTTTGGTTTTCCAACTGATATAAATCCCATCCACCTGCAGAAAAATAATCTCGTTCTTTTATCCATTCTTTAAAGGCATTATATCCAATTACTCTCCCTCTGGTCTCAACATATACTCTTTCCAAGACATTACGCAGTTCTCTGACATTACCGGGCCAGTGATATTCTTCTAATAATCCTAATGCATCAGGAGTGAACATTTGTACATCCCGGTTATATCGATGATTTAAAACCTTTAGAAAATGATTTACTAATAGTTCTATGTCTCCAGGTCGCCGGCGAAGTGGTGGTATATGTACTCGAAAGACTGAAAGGCGATGGTAAAGATCAGCTCTAAACCGGCCAACTGCTAATGCTTGCTCAAGAGAAATATTTGTGGCGGCAATAATTCGCACATTGATGGGATATTCCTCTTCCCCGCCTACCCTTTCAATTATTCCCTCTTCAAGAGTACGTAATAATTTGGCCTGGGTCCTCATGGGCATATCACCAATTTCATCAAGAAAAAGGGTCCCCCTGTCAGCACGTTCAAATCTGCCCCTATGAGTTTTTATAGCACCGGTAAAAGATCCTCGTTCGTGTCCAAAAAGTTCGGATTCAAATAATTCTTCTGATAACGCGCTGCAGTTAACCGCAACAAAAGGCATGGATTGCCGCGGGCTCCTTTTATGAAGCGCTCTGGCTACAAGTTCTTTTCCTGTGCCTGTTTCTCCTGTGATGACCACTGAAGCATCTGCAGGTCCATATACTTCAATTTTATGAAATACCCCTCTTATTGAGGGGCTGACACCTATCATGCCCTCAAAAGTAAGAATATGGTCTATGTCTTTCATAGTAGACGGATTCCCTTTATCAGCTAAACCGGGTTTTCATGTTTAATAGATAAATGCTCATTATCCAGCTCTATTTTGATAAGGGACCCATCATGAATAGTGCCGCCTATTAAAGCACGACTAATAGGGGTTTCTAAGCTTCGCGTAAGATATCGTTTGAGAGTCCTTGCCCCATACACAGGGTCATAGCCTTCTTGAGCTAAGTACCGGCGAGCAGGTCCTGTAAGCTCTAAGGTTATGTGTCTGTTTTGAAGCCTTTTTTGTAAATCTTTGGAAAGCAGGTCTACTATTTTTTCAGTTTCTTCCAAGGTTAAGGGCTTAAAGAAAACGATTTCATCCACTCTGTTAAGGAATTCCGGCCGAAAATGTGACCGAAGCTCTTTTAAAATAATTTCTCGGGTATTTTCTCTGATCTGTCCCTGTTTATCAATTCCCTCCAGCAGGAAAGAAGAGCCGATATTGCTGGTCATGATAATGACGGTATTTTTAAAATTAACCGTTCGACCTTGAGCATCTGTAATCCGCCCGTCATCAAGGATCTGTAATAAAACATTGAATACATCATGGTGGGCTTTTTCAATTTCATCAAAGAGAATGACAGCATAGGGTTTTCTTCGAACAGCCTCAGTGAGCTGTCCTCCTTCTTCATAACCAACATATCCCGGTGGAGCGCCAATTAATCGGGAGACCGTATGTTTTTCCATGTATTCAGACATATCAATTCTGACGATATTTTCTTCACTGTCAAATAATGCCTCAGCCAGCGTTTTGGCCAACTCTGTTTTCCCTACACCTGTGGGGCCCAAAAAAATAAATGATCCAATCGGTTTTTTGGGGTCTTTAATTCCCGCCCGAGCCCTTATTACTGCATCAGCCACTAATTGTACTGCTTCATCCTGGCCAATGACACGCTGATGGAGAATTTTATCTAATTTAAGCAACTTTTCCCGCTCGCCTTCCACCAGTCGATTTACCGGGATACCTGTCCACAGTGATACTATTTCGGCAATTTCCTCTTCAGTAACTTCTTCTCGCAGCATTTTTCCGGTTCCCTGCTTTTCGCTTAATCGATTTTCCTCAGACTTCAATCGTCTTTCCAATTCTGGTAGACGGCCATGTTTCAATTCAGCGGCTTTATTTAAATCATAGCTTCTCTCGGCTTTCTCAATTTCTCTTCGCAGCTGTTCAATCCCTTCACGAAGGGTTTGAACTTTATGAATCGCTTGTTTTTCAGCTTCCCACTGCGCACGCATGGCATCAGCTTTACTTTTTAATTCCAGTAATTCTTTGCCTATCCTCTGAAGGCGCTCTTTGCCGGCAGTATCCTTTTCTTTTTTTAAGGCTGCCTCCTCAATTTCTAATTGCATTACCCTGCGGGACACCTCATCCAGCTCTGCAGGCAAGGAATCAATTTCAGTCCTGATCATGGCACAAGCCTCATCTACCAGATCAATAGCTTTATCAGGTAAAAATCGATCACTAATATAACGGTTGGAGAGGGTAGCTGCAGCAACAAGGGCGTTGTCCTGAATTTTTACGCCATGATGAACTTCAAATCGCTCTCTTAACCCACGGAGAATAGATATACTGTTTTCTAAGGTAGGCTGGTCTACGAGAACAGGTTGAAAACGCCGTTCCAAAGCAGCATCCTTTTCAATGTGTTTTCGGTATTCATCAAAGGTCGTGGCCCCTATACAGTGAAGCTCACCTCTTGCCAGCATAGGTTTGAGCATATTCCCCGCATCCATGGCGCCTTCAGCTTTTCCCGCCCCGACGATAGTGTGGAGTTCATCAATGAACATTAAAATACGCCCCTCACTTTGTTTCACCTCCTGCAAAACTGCTTTTAAGCGCTCTTCAAATTCTCCCCGATATTTTGCACCTGCCAAAAGTGAGCCCATATCTAAGGCAAAAATAATTTTGTCTTTTAATCCTTCCGGTACATCCCCTCGCACAATTCGATGGGCAAGCCCTTCAACAATGGCTGTTTTTCCGACCCCGGGCTCACCGATTAATACAGGATTATTTTTTGTTTTTCTGGAGAGAATGCGAATGACGCGCCGAATTTCCATGTCCCGCCCTATAACAGGTTCCAGTTTTCCCCGATGAGCTTCTTGCACCAGATCACGGCCATATCGCTCAAGGGCTTCATAGGTAGACTCAGGGGTAGCGCTGACTACTCTTTGATTCCCTCTAATTTCTGTAAGAGCTTGTAGGAAAGCGTTTCGAGTGATATTAAACTGTTTAAGAATTCTTCCCGCTGCAGTTGAGGCGCCTTCATCAATTATGGATAAAAATAAATGTTCAACTGAAATATATTCATCCTTTAATCTTTTAGCCTCTTCTTCAGCTTTAACAAAAAGCTGATTTAATCTTTGAGTTATATAGACTTTCCCTGCTTCAAAACCAGGGCCGGAAAGGCGAGGTCGTTTTTCTAGAAATTGTTCAATTTCTTGTTTCAAATTTCCAATTGGTATATCCATTTTATTTAGTAGACGGGGGATCAATCCTTCTGATTGCTCTAATAAGGCCATTACCAGATGTTCCCCGTCAACCTCAGGATGACCATAACGAATAGCTTTGGTTTGGGCTTGTTGTAAAGCTTCTTGTGATTTTTGAGTAAGGCGATTCATATCCATCTTATTTTCAGCACCTCCTCACGGCTTTTTTACATGTTATCTTTCAGATATCAATAAAATTTATTATAGCATAACCGGCAT
>JAUWIR010000131.1 GCA_030605265.1 Pseudomonadota bacterium
CACCTCTGTTAAGGGCTTACTGCCGCAATGCCTGTCCAGGGCAATCAGGGCATAGGGATGTCCGCCAAAGGTTTTAAAGGCCCGCAGTTTGTCTTCAAAAGAGGCTGCGGCCAGATGGGGGAGCTTTTGCATTAGACCCAGGGCCTCTGGGCGGCTTAAATCACCAAGGGCCAATTCCTGGATCGGGCCGATTCGCTTGGCATCCACATCGAACAGTTTTCTGCTGGTAATGAGAAAGCGGCTGCCTTGGGCAGTTGTTTTGATAAGGGTGGTCAGAAAGGTACGCAAACTCTCATCTTTAATCTCGTGCCTGCTGTCTTTGCTGATAAGCTGTGTTTCAAAATTATCAAAGATGATTAAAAGGGGCACCTGACTTAAGATTTGGGCCATATAGTTTGCCAGATGGTCCGGCGGCAGGGACTGATGCAGGAGGGGCTGGAGGGCCTTTATCCCTTGTCGCTCAAGATAGCGGTGTAAGTCCAGTAAAATGACTTCCGGCGCTAATGTGCCGGAGCTGCAATCAAAGGCATACACCCCATTAAAATATGGCCGCAGCCGTGCAGCCATGTGGCTGACCAGGGCTGTTTTTCCTATGCCGCCAATTCCATGGATAATAACGGCCCGGTGATTCTTATGAAGCAGGCCGTTGCGAATGGCCCGGTATTCTTTGCGCCGACCATAGAAGCCAAAAGCAAGCTGCGGCAGGGGCAGGTGCAGGCTAAAATCAATGCCGGAGGGCACAGGTTTTGTTAGCTTTTCCTCCGGCTTTATTTTCAGTGGTTGGCTGTTGGAGGAAAACAGAACAGGCGCAAAAGCATCTGCCTGGATGTGGGTAAGGTCGCTTTGCCGGAGGGCCCTGCGCGTTGCGCTTACAGCCGGCTCAAGCATTTGTCCTTCAATGAGCCGCGGATAAAGATTTTGAGCAAACAACAATCCTGCCTCATCAGTCAGGGAAAACTGCATGGCTATGACTGCAGGAATTTTACTGCGTACCAGGCCCCGGGCAAGATCATGAAAGCCAACTGCATGCAGGGTGCGCGCTGTCTGACAGCCGGAGATAACAGCCAGACGCAAATGTTTTTCTCCCTTTTGGAATGCCTGCAGACAATCTGCCACAGAGGTGGCCCTCTTTTTTCCCTCCTGGTCTTCCAGAAGTAAACCGCCGCCGTTTTCAGGTGATATGCCGTGCCCGGAGTAATGAAAAATCTGATAGGCACCCTCAAGGCTGCTTTCAATAATCGGCAGTTTTGCTTCATCCTCAAAATCTATCTGAAGTAAACCCTTGCCTGCAGGTGCATTGGTGGCCTGGAGCAAGATTTCCTGCTCTTGTTCAACAGCCAGACGCTCATTCTCTTCTAAATCCAAGGGGCTGGATATTAAGGCAAGCATCTTAAGCGGAGAAGGCACGGGGGATATTTCTTCCTGTATGGGTATGTTCAAAGGCAGGCGAGATAGTCCGGTTTTAGCACCGGCAGCAAGAAATTCCCGGCCGTCATAAAGTGTTTCCCAGGGCGGCATTCCCAATCCACCGGCATCTTCCGCCAGGCGCAATCAAAGCACAAGAAAATCACTTTTCTCTTTATATGCCCGCCAAAGAGTATGCACCTCAGGCGTAAAAACCTGATTAAACAGTTTTGTCCCAAAAGCCTGTATACCTTCTATCCGTGCGTAAGGATCTTTATTAGCAGAAGTCAGTTGCCTGATTTCAAATTCAGTCATGTAGGATAGGTCATAATCAAAAAAAGAGTTAACCAGGGGCTTAAGTTTAGGACGCTCGAATATTTCCAGGCTATACCTTTTTTCCTGACAGGTCTTAATATGAAAATCCAGTATTACCATTATGCCGTACCTTTAGGTAAAATATATCGCTCATCCGGATAATAAGCGGCTCGATAATTCAGTATTCAGCAACCTCTCCATACTTAGAATTGCTGATTCAGTATTAAAAACAATACTAATATAAAATAACATTATTTACAAGGAATATAAGGTGTATTTTTTTTCTTCTTTTATTCTTGAAGCCATGAGTTTTTCAAATCTTATATTACCTCTTGTTATAGTTTTTTGTTCAGCTCACCACGGAGGCACAGAGACACGGAGAGAAACAAAAGACCTGTAAATAGAGTTCATGACATAGAAATTTTTCATAAGCTGACTCTAATAGGCCCCTCTCCGTGCCTCAGTGTCTTCGTGGTGAACTATTATTGTTTTTTGAAAAAAAGCAGGCTATAAGCATGAGGCCGTTTTACTCTTGACCCGGCTTTGCTTTCTCATTATTATTAGCAGCATGGAGAAAGAAAAAAGCAGATCTTCCGAATTAAAAAGTCTGATCATTAAGGGGGCCAGGGAACATAATTTAAAAAACATTGATCTTGAAATCCCCAAGAAAAAGCTGGTGGTTTTTACCGGAGTGAGTGGTTCGGGAAAATCCTCACTGGCCTTTGATACTATATATGCTGAAGGGCAGAGGCGGTATGTGGAGTCCCTATCATCATATGCTCGTCAGTTTCTTGGGCAGATGGAAAAGCCCCACTATGATTATATCAGGGGTCTTTCTCCCACCATTGCCATTGAGCAAAAAGCAGCCGGCAAAAATCCTCGCTCAACAGTAGGGACTCTAACGGAAATTTATGATTACTTGAGGGTCTTATTTGCCCGCTTGGGTACCCAGTACTGTCATAAATGCGGCAGAAAAGTTAGTATTCAATCCCCTGAACAGATTGTCCATGATATTTTAGGCCTGCCTTTAAAAACAAAAATTTTATTACTGGCGCCCCTGGTGCAGCAGCGAAAAGGGGAATTCCGACAGCTATTTCAAGAAATTCAGCGAAGCGGCTTTGTGCGTATTCGACTTGACGGGCAAATTTTGGAACTTTCCGAAATCCCCGATTTAGAGAAACATAAAAAGCATACTATTGAAGTCGTGGTGGATAGATTGATCATTTCTGAAAAAATTAAGGAAAGATTAACTGATTCAGTGGAAATGGCCCTGAAAGTGGGCAAAGGGCAACTGATTGTTTCCTGTCTGAAGGGTGATAAAGCAGGGCAATCTTCTTCGTCCCCATCATCTCCATCATCCCCTTCAACCCCGTCATCTACCTCATCCCCTTCGTCCCCTTCATCTCCTTCATCCCCGTCATCTCCTTCATCCCCGTCATATGAAGATATCCCTTTTAGTGAGCACCTGGCCTGTGATGTATGCGGTCTAAGTTATTCTGAACTTTCTCCGCAACTTTTTTCCTTTAACGGTCCTCTGGGAATGTGTCAGGAATGTAACGGCCTTGGCAGAAGAGCGGAAATTGATTTAAGCGCCATAGTGCCTGATCAGGATAAATCCATAAATGAAGGCGCTCTTGAGGCTGCCGGTTTTTCCATGAAAAATCGAAAAGGTTGGTCCTATCAGATTTTATCAACCATCAGTAAAGAGCTGGGGATAAATCTGAATACTCCCTTTGGCAAACTTTCCAGGCAGCATCAGCAGGCAATTTTATTTGGCTCAGGGGACAGGAAGTTTAAGGTGAATTACACCAGTCAAAAATTTGATCTTGATTACACCACCAAAAATGAAGGAATAATCCCGACCCTTCTTCGAAGAATGAAGGAAACCCAATCAGAAAATCAAAAGATACGCTATGAACAATACATGAGCACTGTGCCGTGCACTGCCTGCCAGGGAACAAGGCTGCGCCCGGAAGCTCGAAGCGTTAAGGTTAAAGAAAAAAGTTTACCTGAACTTTCCTCCATGAGTATTGAACATCTCCATGATTATTTCGGATCAATTCATTTTGAAGGGAGTCAGGCCATTATTGCTGAAGAGCTTATTAAGGAGTTACAATCCAGGGTGAGATTTTTACTCAATGTCGGGCTTGGGTATCTTTCTCTTGATCGATCAGGCCCCTCTCTTTCCGGCGGAGAATCCCAGAGGCTTCGTTTGGCAAGTCAAATGGGCACAGAGCTTACCGGTGTTCTCTATGTGTTGGATGAGCCCAGTATCGGCCTTCACCAAAGGGACAATCAGAAACTTCTCAAGGCCTTAAAGCATTTGCGGGACATTGGCAATTCTTTAATTGTTGTTGAGCATGACTGTGAAACCATGGAAAGCGCCGACCACCTGGTGGATTTTGGTCCGGGCGCAGGACTTCACGGCGGGGAAATTATTTTCTCCGGTCCTCCGAAAAAGATCCTGAATCATTCCGCTTCTTTAACCGGGCAATATTTATCCGGGCAACGTCAAATTGCCATACCCTCAAAAAGAAGGCCACCTTCCGGGTGGATAACTATTCAAGAGGCTTGTGAAAATAATTTAAAAAATGTTGACGTACCTATTCCTCTTGGAGTGCTCTGTTGTATTACCGGGGTTTCAGGCGCCGGGAAAAGCACCCTCATTCGACAGATCTTATATCCTGCCTTTGCTAATCGTTTATATAATGCTCATCTTCAGGTGGGCAAGCATAAAAATATCATCAAGTTAGAGCAAATCGACAAGGTCATTAATATTGACCAAAAACCCATTGGCCGGACACCTCGTTCCAATCCGGCCACCTATGTTAAGGTGTTTGATTTAATTCGGGAGGTGTTTTCCTGGCAGAAGGATGCTAAAATCGCCGGCTACACAAAAGGACGATTCAGCTTTAATGTAAAAGGAGGGCGATGCGAGGCTTGCTCCGGTGACGGCATGGTCAAAGTAGAAATGCACTTTCTCCCTGATGTGTATGTTCCTTGTCAGGTGTGTCATGGATCTCGTTTTAATGAAGCTACTTTGCGTATCCTCTATAAAGGGAAAAACATTGCCCAGGTCCTTGATATGACTGTAGAAGAAGCTATATCACTTTTTTCTCATCATTCCAAAATTGTTACTATTCTTCAAACCTTAATTGATGTGGGGCTTGGGTATATTAAATTAGGGCAATCATCAACAACTCTTTCCGGGGGCGAAGCACAAAGGATTAAACTTTCCCGGGAGCTGGCCAAAAGGAGCACCGGCCGGACCTTATATCTTCTGGATGAACCTACCACAGGACTGCATTTTGAGGATATTCGAAAATTGTTGATTGTCTTAAATCGGTTGGTAGATGTTAAAAATAGTGTCTTAATAATCGAACACAAACTGGATATCATTAAAACAGCTGATTATTTAATTGATCTTGGCCCTGAAGGAGGCGATAGGGGAGGACAGGTGGTAGCTTCAGGGACCCCTGAGAAGGTAAGCGCTATCGCAAGTTCCTATACAGGCCAAATTTTGGCTAAGCTTTTTAAAAAATAAAAAATTTATTAGACAGGATTTACAGGATAGGACAGGCTAAGAAGAAAGGAAAATTTTATATTTTGTTGTAATAGTTCACCACGGAGACACAGAGGCACTGAGAAATGATTTTAGAAGATGTTCTTGAACTCAAAGTAGTTGATACAATAGCACTAATTCACGAGGCACAATTGTTAACCTATTTGAGATTATCCGGGATGAAGGTAGGCCTTATTATAAATCTTAATGTGTCTGTTTTAAAAGAGGGAATCAAGGGACTTGTCTTTTGATTTTCCTCTGTGTCTCTGTGCCTCCGTGGTAAGCTGAACTGTTACGTTTTTTTAAATACACTAGAACATTAAGTTACCTTTTTAATTTTACCACAGAAAAAACAGAGCTTTCCTAATGTTTTCTCTGCGGACTCTGCGTCCTCTGCGGTGAAAAATGGGAGAAGATAGATTTGGAAATAGAAAAATTATTAGAAGAGCTGCTTCTCGTTCCGGGAGTATCCGGATATGAAGACAAAATAAGGGAGAAAATTACCGCACTTGTCAAAGACCATCTTGATCAAGTTGAGACGGATTCCTTGGGAAATTTAATAGGGACAAAAGAAGGCAAGGAAAAAGGGCATATCGCTTTTTTTGCCCACATGGATGAATTAGGCTTAGTAGTGACTAATTTCACTGCAGATGGATTTATTCGTTTTCGAAAGGTTGGCGGAATAGACGACCGGGTGCTTCCTTCAAGACATGTGCAAGTGATCACCACTCAAGGGAAGGCCATCCCGGGTGTAATTGCTTGGGTCCCTCCCCATATGGCCATTGACCGAGGCAAAGATTTGGAAAGGACCATGGGTTGGCAGGATTTACTCATTGATGTGGGCGCTTCCAGTGAGAAAGAGGTTCAATCCATGGGGATTAAGATAGCCGACCCTGTAGTTTTTACCAAACAGATTTCCTATTTAGCCAATAATCGTATGGCCTCCCGCGGCATGGATAATAGAGCCGGCTGTGCAGTGTTGGTTTCTTTAATACAAAAATTAAAAAAGAGGGTTTGCAAGGGCAAGATCAGTTTTGTATTTACCACCCAGGAGGAATACGGACTTCGAGGGGCCACTGTAGCAGGATACACTGTTAAACCTGATAATGCCTTTATTATTGATACCTCCAGCGCCCCTGATTTTCCCGGGGTCCCGGAAGTGTATAAAAGGCAGTTTCAAATCAGTAAGGGGCCGGTGATTCGAGCTTTTGATACACGTATGGTAGCCAATCAGAAACTGAAAGCCTTTGTTGAAAAAGTTGCTGATAATAAAAATATCCCCTATCAATTGGGTGTAGTTGGAGGCTCAACTGATGCTGCAGCAATTCAACTGGCTAGAGGCGGTGTCCCTTCTTTGCCAATCTGCATTCCATGCCGTTACACTCATGCTACAGTAGAACTTGTCTCTATTGAAGATTTAAAAACTACCATCAATTTGCTGGAGGAGATTGTTGGAGCATCTATTTAGAATTTTTTTAGTTTTTTGATTTTTTTTCAGTCTCCATTAATTAATTTATTTCCTCTTTTGGGCTTATATGGTATCCTATAGCAAGAATTTATTTTTTTGGTTGTATGAAATATATTTTGTAATTTTTTTAATTATATATCTCGATAACTTCAATTATTCAGCAGGGCTTCTTTGAGGGGTTAATTTAATGAGCTATTACCATACCTTTTACATCCCGGTAATGGGAACAGGGCACTCAGTGGATACACCTATCCGTGTGGCTCCTTTTGGTATTTCTTCGGTTATTTCCTTTGTTGACGATATCTTACTTGAAAAAGTGGGGAACTACTATAGGCAGATGTTTGGCCTCCCTCAAATGCAAACTCTCTCCAGTGATCTTGATCGAAGGGCGAAAAGGATCTATGCTTATCTTGAAACCGTGCAGGAAATAGTCAGCATGAAAATTGAAGCCATAAAAAAACAATCTTTTTTCGAGGATAATGATAAAAAAAAGTATTTTGAGCTGCTGCCCAGCTGCCCTTTAAAGAAAGACTATTTAAATCTGTTCAAAATAAAGGATGGCCCCCAAAAAGATGCTTTAGCCAAAGAACTTAACGAGAAAATAAAACCGGGTTCCATTGACGTAAACATTAAGGTGAAATTGGACAAGGGGAATTATGACGGCAAAGGGCAACCTTTGGGGGAAGAATTCACTGATGCAAAGGCAGCTTTGCGAGGGTATGCCAACAGCACTTTAAAGTCCTGCATTGTGTTTTCAGCTGGAGTAAATCAAAGACTATTTACCTATATGACCCATTTTCGGGATTTTTATAGAGATAAAAGTGGAGAAATAAAGAAAAAAATTATTCTCAAGGTTACTGATTGCCGCTCAGCCCTGATACAAGCTAAATTTTTAGCTAAAAAAGGGTTAGAGGTTTATGAATACAGAATTGAATCAAGTCTTAATTGCGGCGGCCACGCTTTCTCCTCAAACGGGCATTTACTTCCCTACATTTTAAAGGAGTTTAAAGACAAGCGGGAGCAGTTAAAAGAAGGGTTTATGCGGTTGGTACAAAATTACTATAAAAAGATGGGGTGGGAATATTCTCAGTTAGCCCTAGATTCCTCGCCACTCGTTACTGTTCAGGGAGGGCTTGGTATCTATGGTGAGAAGCGCAGACTTATGAAGGCCTTTGGTGTAAATCTTACAGGCTGGGCAAGCCCCTTTCTCTTAGTCCCAGAGGCTACCTGTGTTGATTCTACTACTCTTAACCTTTTGATAAAAGCCGGGAAAAAAGATCTCTATTTATCGAATGTTTCTCCTCTTGGGGTCCCTTTTAATAATGTTCACCAAACCGGGTCGGAAAAGTGGACAAAGAAAAAGGCGGAGGAAGGAAAACCAGGTTCTGCATGCCCAAAAGGACTTTTAGCCTCAAATACTGAATTCAGTGAAAAACCGATTTGTTTAGCATCAGGGCGGTATCAAAAGAAGAAGCTCGAAGAAATCGCCGGCATGCCTGTTTCGCAAGAGGAGAAAGAAAAATTAAGTACAAAAGTTAAAGATAAAACCTGCCTATGTGATCACCTCGGAAACGGGGCCCTCATTGCCTTAGGAATAGCTGGGGAAGATAGTTCACCACAATCTATATGCCCCGGCCCTAATATTGCCTGGTTTAATAAATCTTATTCATTAAAAGAAATGGTTGATCACATTTATGGAAGGGGACCTTCCCTTGTTTCACCTGATCGACCCCATATGTTCGTTCAGGAGATTATCATAAATGTAGATTATTTTAAAAAACTTGTAACTGAATGCTCTTACTCAGCAAAGGAAATTAAGTTGTTGCAGGAGTATAAAAATAATCTTGAAAATAGTATGAATTTTTGTTTGACCATTGTTGCTCAAGGGCAAGAGTATCCGGATGAAAATTTAGCTTCCATCCCTATCCACATTAAAGAGCAAAAAAATAGACTTAACCTGCTTTATGAAGAATTTGAAAAAAAAGTAGAATCACTCCCTAATCCTTCCTAATCTTTAACCTCTTTCTGTTATCCCTTATTGACATCTTAGCCCATCTGTCTATTTACAGAATTCAGGCGATGACAGCGCCCGATATCTGAAATGTGTTTTTCCTTAAGGCCTGCTTGGCGAGCAAATTCAGGCCATCTTTCCACTGAAGCGAGAACATCTTGAATGATTTGCTTAGGTTTTCGAATGCTAATGGATTCACCAACAGTGATGAGATCAGCCGGCATGAAATGGTCGCGTTTGCCGTTAATACTCATTTGATGCTGATTTGTCCATTTGCCGGCCGGATTATGGGAATAAATGAGATCAAAGGCGGGCGATAATTTCCAACGCCCGTCTTGATTCATGAGAAAAGCGATATTCTTGGTGTGATCATCCTGATTGCGGGCAATCACATTAAAGACCATGCGCCGATATTGTTGTATGGCCTCGGCTTTACTTAACCGCAATTTACGCATAACTGCAAAAGCCTGTTCATAACTATAAGCGCCGGCCATATTAAAGTCATAATGCGCTAAACCGCAAAATGATTGCAAATGTATTTTTTTGCCCTTTTGGCGATCAAACCGTTTGGTAAGAAAG
>JAUWIR010000182.1 GCA_030605265.1 Pseudomonadota bacterium
CTAAGGATAGTATTATCGAACCTTTTGGCAATCTGCAGGGTAAAAGTAAAATCATCTATGGTAATTTCCTCACGAATAGTATTTGTAGCACCGGTATCCTCAGAAATTTTTGTTTCCTTGGTGGTTGTGACCCCACGGAAATCATCCACTAATTCCAGTAAATAGTACTTATCTCGCCTTGGCTGTAAGGTAAGAGAAAAATAGCTTTTTGACTTTTCAAACCTGGTGAAAAATTCATTCCTGAACCCTAAAATGAGTTGAAAAGATTCCGTTGCTTCAAATACTGTTTTTATACCCCCTATGGTTTCCTTAGCTTCATTGTAAAGGCTGTCGTCTTTGAACAACTTGCCAATGGTCCCCTCCCCTTGATTAACAGAAGAGAGTATCCCATTTAAATGATCTGCAGTCCCCTGCAGTTTAATAATCAATTGATTTGCATTTTGAATCCCCTTTTGTACGACAAGTCGATTATCCGCCAAAAGGGCATCCAGACTCTGCGCTGTTGACTGCAATTGTTGAACAAACTCTGGTGTTTCTTCTCGCAAACTTTGGGTAAAACTTTGCAGGTCGGCAATAATCAGAGAAATATTCTTTTGGTTTTCCATTAATAAAGCATTAATATTTGAAGAAAATCCTTGAAAATTAGTGACAATCTGTTCAATATTCCGTCTGTTATTATCAAAAAGGTCCTTTAGTAAGAAAGTACTCTCTTGAAGATTAACAAGTATTTTCTGAAGGGACATTTTCCCCTCGGCTGAGGCTAAGGTCTCTTTTAATGCCCCGGTGATCGCTTTAAAATCCTCCACTACCAAAGAGATCCTTTGAGACAATTTATCAAAATCAACATACTCTTCACTCACTTGAACAAGGTCGCCATTTTCTAAATAAGGCGCATCAGATGTCCCGGGGGTAAGTTCAACAAATTTTTCCCCCATAAACCCCTGAGATTGTATGGTGGCCATAGCATTTTGCCGTATCTTGATCCCGGGGAAAATAGACATAGTTAACCGCGGTCTCCCATCACGAAGGGTGATATTCTCCACTTTCCCTGCCTCAACCCCGGCCACACGTACTTGGGCGCCCTTCTCTAAACCATTCACCCCTACAAAATCAGCATATAACTCTAATCCCTTTTTCCGTTTTAAGGAGAAGTCTCCAATTTTAAAGGTCAAATACACCAAAGAAATAAGTGACATGATTACTAAAAGCCCTACCTTTTCTTCCTTCCCTAACTTCATTTTCAGAGCCCTTCTTTTTCAGTAATTGGCCCTTTTGCACTACCGGTAATAAATTGGCGCACAATGGGATTTTTAGTATTTTGGATTTCGTCAGATGTTCCTATTTCAATAATTTGCCCTTGGTGAAGCATAGCTATCCGATCGGCAATCTTATAAGCGCTTGTCATATCATGAGTGATGATTAATGAGGTAACCCGATATGTTTCCTTCATGCGGATGATAAGATCATTGATAACGTCGGCCATAATAGGATCTAACCCTGTAGTAGGTTCATCATAAAGCAATATTTCCGGCTCCATGGCAATAGCCCGAGCAAGGCCTACTCTCTTTTTCATGCCTCCACTAATCTCACTTGGCTTGAGGGATTCAATCCCCGGGAGCCCGACCATGTGTAATCTTTCACTCACTTTTTTCTGAATTTCTTTTTGGGATAATGATGTATTTTCTTGCAAACCGAACCCGACATTCTCGCCAACAGACATGGAATCAAAAAGGGCGGCCCCTTGAAAGAGCATTCCAAACATTTTACGAATTTCATTTAACTCCCTGGCGGAGCATGTCTGCAAGTCACAACCCTTAACTATTATTTTCCCTTCATCCGGCTGAAGGAGACCAATAACATGCTTTAGCAGGACACTTTTCCCGCACCCACTTTGCCCGATGACTACCATAGATTCACCATGTTTTATATGTAAATTGGCCCCTTGCAACACTTTTTTTTCGCCAAATGATTTGCGCACCTCAATTAATTGAATCATAATATAATTCTAATACTCATAGGAAAACAGCCGTCAAAACATAATTAGCTATAATGATCAACATGTAGGCCATTACTACCGCCCCGGTTGTAGCTTTGCCCACTCCTTCAGCTCCTCCCTCCGCGTAGAAACCTTGATAGCAACCAACTACCGAAATAATAATACCGAAAGTGGCCGCTTTCACCAGGCCGCTGTAAACATCCTGATATTGAAGAAGATCAAAGGTCCTTCGTATATAAATATTCGAATTAGCATTTAAAATAATAACACTCACAAAATATCCTCCAATGATGCCGATAATATCTGCAAGTGCAGTAAGAAGAGGAAGCATAATGAACCCGGCTAAAAGACGAGGAGAAATGAGATATTCTATTGGATTTACCGCCAGAGAATAAAGTGCGTCAATTTGTTCAGTCACTTTCATAGTTCCCAGTTCTGCAGCCATAGAAGATCCGGCCCTTGCTGCGACAACTAATCCGGTTAGGACTGGCCCTAATTCTCTGGTTATAGATAAGGCCACAACTGTTCCCACTAAGGATTCCGCATTAAAACGCTTAAACCCTATATAGGTTTGAAGGGCTAAGACCATGCCGGTAAAACCAGCGGTTATCAAAGTGACAGGCAAGGAATTAGCACCGACTTCCTCCAGCTGTTTTAGGTTATCTTCAAATCGAAAAGGAGGGTGAAAAATACCAATCACTGCCTGCAAAAGGAGGATCGATAACCTCCCTGTTTCCTCCATAAAATGAATACATCTTTTCCCAATTCCTTGTAAGATTTTCATAGGCGCTGATTTTGTGAAAGAAAAAATTTGTTACCGTTCAAAGGTTCACAATCACAAAAAAAGATAACCCTGAACCTTTGAACCCTGAACTAGTGATCGAACAAAAATTTTTTAAGCAGTGTAACTTCTTACCCTATTATTTTGGCTATCGAAATTATGTATAATCCGAAGTTTATCTCCGTTATACACTCGTCTAACTCTTCGTCCAAAAGAGGTGAGGATTTCGTAAGGAATAGTACCCATAAGCGAGGCTACATTCTCCACCATAAGGTTCCCCTGTTCCCCTCCTATTAATACTACCTCATCCCCAATTTTTATCTAACACTCCCCCAAGACTAAAATCGGGCAGGTAATCCCCCAGCGACGAAGCTGTATGCCTTCATAAACATAGGCAACTCCCAAAGCTTCAACTTCCGGTTCAATGGCCTTTGCTACAGGAAGCGCCCCATGCCCATAAGCATTTGATTTGACGATGGGCATAAGTTTCACTTTTAGGGCCAATCAATTTTCTAATCTGATAGAGATTAGCCTTAATTGCGTCAATATTTATCTCGGCAATAGTGGGGCGTAAAGATGAGGTCATTTAAAATCTTTCTCTGGAAAACTCTTCTTTCGATAAATTTTCAAACCGAGTATAATCCTTTATAAAAGCTAATTTTACCGTACCAATAGGGCCGTTTCGTTGCTTGCGAATAATCAGCTCTGCATATCCCGGTTCCTCATCCGGGTTATACATCTCCGGTCTGTATATAAAAGCAATGAGATCTCCATCCTGTTCAATTGCACCGGATTCACGTAAATCCGATAGAATCGGTCGTTTGTCCTTTTTATCCCTTGTCTCAACAGCTCTACTGAGCTGGGATAAGGCAATTAGGGGGATATTCATTTCCTTGGCTAATCCCTTTAAGGCCCGGGATATTTCGGAAATTTCCTGCTGTCTGCTGTCTCTGCGGGTATTTCCCTGCATGAGTTGAAGATAGTCCACAATAATTAAACTGAGTCCGCCAGTCTTTTGAACCCTTCTGGCCCTGGCCCTCATTTCATTGACGGTAATTGAAGCTGTATCATCAATGAAAATCTTGGCCTCTGATAATTTCGCCGCAGCTTCAATCAACTTCTCCCAGTCTCTCTCATTAATAAGCCCGGTCCTCAATTTATGGCTGCTGACCCTTGCCTCAGAGCACAACATCCTTAATATCATTTGCTCTTTGGCTGTTTCAAGGCTAAAAATCAAAATGGTAGCATCAGACTTAAAAGCGGCATATTGAGCTATATTCAAGCAGAGGCTGGTTTTTCCCATTGAGGGTCTTGCGGCAATAATAATTAAATCCGAATTCTGCAACCCTGAACTTATTGCATCCAAATCAATAAAACCCGTAGGCAATCCGGTAACTTTTTCCTTATTTTCATAAAGCTTTTCAGCCACTTGAATACTCGTGGCGATCACATCTCGAATAGAGAAGACCCCTTGTTCCAAGCGAGTTTCTGAAATGTTCCCGATCAGACGTTCAGCTTCCCCCAAAAGATGTTCTATTTCTTTTTGTTCTTCATAGCCTCTTTGAACTATTTGGGTGGCGGTTATAATTAATTGCCTGGCAAGAAATTTTTTATAGATTATCTGAGCATATGATCCAATGTTTGCAGCTGAAGGCGTTGCATCCATCAGAGTCATTAAATAACTTATTCCCCCGACATCCTCCAACTCATTTCTGCTGACCAATTCATCTTTAAGAGTTACCAAATCAGGAAGAATACTGCTATTAGATAGGTCCACCATGGCAGAGAAGACTTTTCGATTGGCAGTATCATAAAAAACCTCGGAATGAAGAATATCAGTAACCTTATTGATAGACTCAGGGTCAAGAAATATCGCCCCCAGCACCGCACGCTCTGCATCCTGGTCTTTTGGGGGCACCCGTAAAGTAAGCTCCTCAATGGAAACAGCGCCCAATTTTGACTTAGATTTTCTATTCTCTTTCACTTCAGCCATATACTTTTTTTAAAATTCCCTATTCCTCGGGCTCTTCTATGGAGGGGCCTTCTTTCTTGATAGGTTCTTCCTTCACTACCCAAACTTTCACTTGAGCAGTCACTTCCGGATGAAGCTTCAAAGATACTTTATATATTCCTAAAGATTTAAGAGGTTCTTCCAAAAGGACCTTCCTCTTATCTATTTGAATTCCTTCCTTTTCTAAAGATTCGGCTATATCTGCATTGGTAACTGAACCAAAAAGTTTATCTTTTTCTCCCGCTTTTTTGGCAAAAGTAAGAGACAGCTTTCCTAAACGGGCGGCTAACTCTTCATACTCCTTTTTGGCTTTTATTTCAATGGTCTTTATGATGGTTTGTTGCCTCTTTACCAAGGCAATATTCTTCGTTGTTGCTTTTACAGCAATTTTTTGTGGAATTAAATAATTTCGCGCATACCCCGGGGTTACATTTATAATTTTACCAACATCCCCAAGGCTATCAATTTTTTTTTGAAGAATAACTTCCATAATTTTCCTCCTCTGCACTAATTTTTTATAAATTTTCGGATAACCGGTTTGCCTTCAGTTTTCGAAAATCAAACCACGTATCAAAAAGACCACTAAAGGTCAAAAATAAATAACTGCCGGGAATTAAAAATACACAAACCATCCCAATATATTTAAAAGTCATTGGAAGACGACCTTTTTGAAAAAAATACCATAAAATGGCCATCCCCTGAATTAAATATAATAAGCTGATAACTATTAATAAATTCATGCTTATCCGGCTGGGAAGGGGGGCCTTAAAATACCAAATAAGCCCAAATATGATAAAAAACCACATCCAATAATCTGATAAGCTCCACTGCCAAAAAGATTTTCTCTCTTCAATTGGAAATTCAAGAAAATAAAGCAGATTTTGGAGTAAAAAGTAATTAATAAAAATAATCGAAAGTAAAACCACCACCAACAAAGAAGGAAACGCTCTCACCAGGTTATCCTCTATTTGCTGAGAGGAATTTTTGAACCAGGCTATATGATCAGGGGCCACTCCTTGTTAAAATGACTATTCTGCTAAAAATGGAAGAAGGGCAATATTTCTTGCTCTTTTGATAGCCCTGGTTAGTTCTCTTTGATGTTTGGCACAGTTACCGGAGATGCGCCGAGGGATAATTTTCCCTCTTTCAGTCATATAGCTTCGGAGTCTTCGTATATCTTTAAAGTCGATATAATCCAATTTTAATTCGCAAAATTTACAAACCTTTCTTCTTTTAAACCGTCCCAACATATTATTGTTTCACACTCCTTATTAAATTAAGGTCGTATTAAATTAGGTTACTTTTCTTAATCCTTTAAACCGGAGCCTGTCCTTTATCCGCATTTAATTCATTTGCATCTATGTAGTCAGAGTCAGGGGCCCCACTTTCATCTCCCCGCTTTGGTAAAAATTGAATAGCCGTGGCTACTATTTTTATTTTGGATCGTTTATTTCCGGCATCATCTTCCCAGCGGTCCTGTTTTAGCCTCCCCTCGAGGAAAAGACCGCTCCCTTTGTTTAAATATTCACTACATAACTCTGCCCGCTTATCCCAGGTTTCAATTTCAAAAAAATCAACCTCTTCCTTCTTTCCCCCTTCCTTAGCAGTATATTTACGATTCACTGCTAACCCGAATTGGGCAACTGGTGATCCACTTGGAGTGTACCGCAGTTCAGGATCTCGAGTCAAATTCCCCATTAAAATTACTCTATTAAACCCGGCCATTATTTTCAGACACCTCCCTTTCAACCTTCCCCTCCACTTTTTTTTCAGGATTAGGTAGGGGACTTTCATTCGGGAGGGATGTTTCTTTCTTCGTTTTTACCGACATATACTTTAGGACATCCTCATTATAACGAAGCATCCCATCAAGTTTTTTTAAAAAATTTGGCGATTCAACAGAATAATTATAAATTAAATAGTATCCTTTTTTTGACTTTTTTACTTCATAGGTCAGTCGCCGTTTCCCCCAATTTTCTAAATTGATTATTTTCGCTCCCAGGTCTTCCATACCCTGCTTTACTTTTTGAGATAAATCGTTAACATCCTCTTCAGCTAAATTGTGATTAATAATCATTAAAGTTTCATAATGTAGCAATATTTCTACCTCCTAATATAATAACTATCCTTCATAGATAGCATACTATCCCCTAAGGGTAATTGGCGAAATTTAGTTTATTAATAGAATAGAAAAAACTAATTTTTTTAACAAATAAAATTTTAAATTTTAAATTTTAACATATATTACCATAAAGATCAACTACTGTTTTAACATTTAGTTGACTCCTTTGTTAATTTATGAAAAAGGGTAACCACCTGATTTTGAGTATGCTCAAGATCTCCATTATTATCGACAATAACATCTGCAAATTCTACTTTTTCCTTTTGCCTCATTTGATACTTTTTTCTCTGATTAATCTTATTTAAAAGTAATTCAGGACTTCTTTTTCCCAATCTTTCGATTTGCACCTTCTCTTCAACTACCACCAAAATAACTACATCCATATATTTGTGAAGTCCGGTTTCAATCAATAAAGGAGCATCAACCACAACAATCTTCCTTTTTTTTTCAGAGGAACATTTTACTTGTTTTTTAATCTCCTCAATAATAGGGGGATGTAATAAGGAATTTAATTTTACTAATTGAAAGGAATCATTAAACACAAAATTTCCCAATCGAGAACGATCGATGGTATCAGGTCCGAAACGGATGATCCCTTGCCCATAATATTCAATTAAAGACCACCATATAGATCCATAAGGGGCCATTAACTTATGTGCTATTTTATCAGCATCAATCACTCGTGCTCCTAATTTAGCGAACATTTCACTCACTGTTGATTTCCCCGATCCGATAACACCAGTGACGCCTATAATTAACATACCCCTTAACATTATTCAAATTTTAAAAAATTTACAATTATATTACAGAAATTTATAAATAGTTAAGGCAAATATTATTTAGAAGAACCTCTTTTTTTCAAATAACTTACCTACCCTGGATTCAGTTGACATATTATCAATACTTATGTATATTTACACTAAATACATATTTTTAATACATAGAGTCTCTCTTCGCTAAAATTAAGTATTAACAATTCATTATACCATAAAGTAATATCTAGGAGGAATACTAATGAAAAAAGTCTTCAACATAGTTTCAATTATTTGTTTTTGCCTTTGCTTCGGTCTCAATTCC
>JAUWIR010000462.1 GCA_030605265.1 Pseudomonadota bacterium
CTCCAGTTCAGACCAATACCTTACCTTTACTCTGGGTGATGAATTGTATGGCACAGACATTTCCAAGGTCAGAGAAGTTCTGGATTATCCCACCATCACCAAGGTACCACGAATGCCTGATTACCTTTTAGGAGTTACTAACCTAAGAGATAATGTGGTGCCCATCATTGATATGCGGCGAAAGTTCGGGCTTTCTCCAAAAGAAAGGACTGTGGATACCTGCGTAGTTATTGTTGAAATAAAAATAAAAGGAGAAGAGATCACCATTGGTTGTTTGGCTGATTCAGTGAAAGAAGTTTTAGATTTGCCTCTGGATCAGATTGAGCCTCCCCCTCGCATTGGTTTGGGTATTGATACCGAATTTTTAAAAGGAATGGGGAAACAAGGAGAAAAATTTATTCTTATTTTAGATATAGATAAAGTATTCTCCAGTGCTGAATTGAAAATTGCTCAAAATACAGCCAAATCATTGGATCAAAACAGTGCAAGTGAGGTAATTCAGTAAGTTCCACTCAGAGAACAGGACATACCAATCAAAATAGGTATCAAAGATCACCAATAGGAGAACATAATAATGATAAAGCTTAAAGATATAAAGATGAAACCTAAGCTAATCAGTATTTTTTTACTTGTCGGCCTCATTCCTCTTGTTATCGTATCCTGGTGGAGTAGTCATTTAGCCACCACCTCCCTGATGGAAAAATCCTATGAACAACTCACAGCAGTAAGGGAAATAAAGAAAAAACAGATTGAAGCCTACCTTACCACTATGGAGGGGCAGCTGCACGTTATAAAGGATAACCCCTTTATAAGGGAAAGATTAGCTGAACTTGACGGGGCCTTTATGAAGGCGGGAGACTCAATAGATTCTAATGCCTGGCGCGCCTTAGCCAAAAAATGGGACCCTACTTTTAAGGATATCTGCAATGACCTTGGATGGCACGATATACTGCTGATGTGCCCGGAGGGGAGCATCGTCTACACTGCTTTAAAACAAAAAGATCTGGGAATGTTTTTAGACAAGGAGCCTCTAATGAGCAGTTCCTTGGGCAAAGCTTTTCAAAAATTACAAAAAAATGAAGGACTGGAGATCGGCTTCGGCGATTTTCAACCCTATGAACCTTCTAATGGTGAACCCGCGGCCTTTATGATAGCCCGATTAAAAGATGAGCAGGAAGAAGTTGTCGGCCATGTTGCCTTTCAAGTATCAATAAAGAACATTAATTTAATGCTATCATGCAACAACGCGACGGTATGGGTACTACCGGGGAAACCTATCTTGTCGGCGCAGATAAACTTATGCGCTCTGATTCCTGTCTTGATCCTACGAATCATACAGTAAAAGCCTCCTTTGCCGGGACAATCGAGCGCAATGGCGTAGATAATATCGCTGTTAATGAAGCTCTTTCAGGAAAATCCGAAACAAAAATTATTACAGACTATGACGGCCATTCCGCCCTTTGCGCCTATGCTCCTGTAAAAATAGGAAACACTACTTGGGCCTTACTGGCTGAAATTGATGAAGCTGAGGTTAAGGCGCCCATCAATAAGCTTATACTGGCCATTGCCCTGGCCTGCATAATTATCACAGCCTTCATTGCCTTTATTGCGCTTTTTATTGCTAAAGGCATAGTTGATCCAATTTTAAAAGCTGTTGACTTCACCAAATTAGTGGCGAAAGGTGACCTTACCGCCACAATTGATTTGGATCAAAAGGATGAGATCGGCATGTTGGTGAATGCCCTGAGCAATATGCTCATTAAACTTCGGGAAATAGTCGGTGATGTGAAAGCAGCTACAGATAATGTAACTGCCGGCAGTCAATCAATGAGCAGTACGGCAGAGCAAATGTCTCAAGGGGCAACAGAGCAAGCCTCTTCTGCTGAAGAGGTTTCCTCCTCTATGGAACAAATGGTCTCAAACATTAAACAGAATGCTGAAAATGCCCACCAAACTGAAAAAATTGCTTCCCTGTCCTCTGAGAGCGCTAAAAAAAGTGGTCACGCAGTTAAGAACACTGTATCAGCCATGAAAGATATTGCCGGCAAAATATCTATTATTGAGGAGATTGCCAGGCAAACAAATCTCCTGGCCTTAAATGCTGCTATTGAAGCAGCCCGCGCAGGACAGCACGGGAAAGGGTTTGCGGTAGTGGCGGCTGAAGTTAGAAAACTGGCCGAGCGAAGTCAAGTGGCGGCAACAGAAATTAGCCAATTATCTACTACGAGTGTTGAAGTTGCTGAGAACGCCGGTGAAATGCTCGATAAACTTGTTCCTGACATTCAAAAAACAGCGCAACTGGTTCAGGAAATTACAGCAGCCTGTGGTGAGCAAAATAGTGGGGCTGATCAAATAAATAAAGCAATCCAGCAATTAGACCAGGTAATTCAACAAAACGCCGGTGCATCTGAAGAGATGTCCTCAACCTCAGAAGAGTTGGCTTCACAAGCAGAACAACTCCAAAGTTCAATTTCTTTTTTCAAGATGGACGGCGGCCCGAATAATTCTAATACGAAAAGGGCCGGAGCATATGCGCAAAAAGCAGTAAAAAGTATCCCGCGAGTTAATGTGGCCCATATATCAAAAAACCTACCTCAAAATATTATCAGTAATAAGACGATTGATGTAACCGATACTGATCATAAGGAAGGGATTTTACTAGATGATTTTGATGAAGAATTTGAAAAAGTGTAACTAGGTTAAAATGTTCAAAGGTTCAGGGTTCACCGTTCAGAGTTTGCTTTGTTTCATTGACCTTGATCGTAGGCGTTTACATGTTAATAAATTTTTGGGCCTTAATCTTGGAAACCATAAGTCCTGAACCTTTGAACCCTGAACCTTTGAACCCGTGAACAAAAGATAACACAAATGACGCTAAATAATCGTCCTAGGGATAGGCGGAAATTAAAAAATACGGCAAATTCGCCATGAGGGATAAAATAGTTTCGCACATAAAGAAAGTAAAGGTTCGTGGGTCAATCATTTGGCAATGGGGAAAAACCTTACTAAAAAATTTTCAAAGAAAACATTATTTTTTACTATATAGAAAACAACTTCATGAGGTTGCCCAAGATCTTTCTTCATTAGCCTGTGAGAGTGAACAAGAATTTTTGGATCTGGGAAAACAACTGCAGGAATTTTCCTCAGCAACTAACCAAATTTTCAAACAGACCAAACTTTCTCTCCAAAAGCTTGATGGAACTAAAAAGGAGAATGTTCTACAAAAAATACGATTACTCCTTGAAGATGTCTCCACTATTCTGGAAAAGCAAAGTGAAAATATTGAATCATCCTATAAATCTTTGAAGCCCTTAGCCTCGAAATTATTTCAACTGAGTAGCCTGCAAAATGATTTTCAAAAAATCTCACGCTCTCTTAGTATCCTGGGAACATCAATAAAAATTGAAAGTAGCCGGGCAGGCCATTTAGGCCAGGATTTTATGGTTCTGGGATTGGATATGGAGCGGGCCTGGTCCGAGATCAAAAAAGATTTAGAACAATTCTTTTCTTCAACAACAAAATTAGCTAATGAGCTTAATTTTGCTCAGGACAACGTAACTTGCGACTATAACCGCTATTGGGACCTAGTATCCGGAATCCGCGATTCTATCATATCCGCTGTGAAAGAAGTGGAGGAGGTATTTTGTCTCTCTTCTCAGGCAATAGAACGTATAGCTGATTGCGTTCACCATATTTCCCGGGAGGTTGGAAAAATTGTTTGCTCTCTTCAAACCCATGATATCATTAGACAACAGCTGGAACATATTCACCAGTCTGTAAATGAAATGGAGCGCCAACTCAAGGAAGGTAGTAATTTGCATCCTCAAAAAATTTCTAAATCCTTGCATGAAATGAATCAAACCCTCTTAATACAGATGTCCCAATTAAAAAACACCATTTATGAAATGGATCAATCCGGTAGTGGTATAAGGAATGGTCTTGCGCAGGTTGCCGAAAAATTAAAGAAAGAAAATGATGCCTTTTTATTTATGGATAAAAATAGTGCCGGTCATAAAGTTGCTGAAATAAATATTTTGGAGGATAAAATAAATCAACTTACCACAATTCTTCATCAATCTGAGGACCTTGGGGAGAAAATTTTTCATGCCTTACGATCTACTACTCAATCTGTGGCCGATATTGAAAAATATATAGAGAAAATAAAAAAGGTTGGATACACCATCAATCTTCTCTCTCTTA
>JAUWIR010000341.1 GCA_030605265.1 Pseudomonadota bacterium
TATTAAAATTAATTTTGGTAACTCTGATTCCATAAAAAGTGCAAAATGCATATCGTAGAAAATCTGAAAATTTTTATTTTTTGGGATCATAATTATGAAAAGTGTAAACTGGAAAATGAAGGATGCCGAATAGTTCACCTTTTTTTAACGGAAAATGATTTCGATGAGCACATTAAGACAATAATAAAAGTTTATAATAATCAACGTGTAGCCATGATGGAAAGCATTGAAAAATATTTTCCTAAAGGGATAAGTTATACTCGCCCGGAAGGAGGGATGTTTCTTTGGGTTATGTTGCCTGCCGGTTTTTCATCAATGAAACTTTTTACCCTTGCCATTAAAGAAAAAGTTGCCTTTGTACCTGGCAATCCATTTTATATTAATAAAGAGGAAATAAACACCTTAAGGCTTAATTTCTCCTGTGTAGATGAAAAAATGATAGAAACAGGGATAAAACGCTTAAGTGAATCAATTAAAAAATTTATAAAAAATTAATAATAATAAAGATCAAAGGTTATGAAAACCCACTCAAAAAAGAAAAGAATTCTTTTCTTTATCCTTGTGATCATCTTGGTTAGTGTAACTATTGTATTCATTAAAAATAGAAAAGAATACACTCAGCCAATATTTGTTGAAGGCGGCAGAATTAGGGGGACCCGGACGAAAGAGTGTGGTATTGCCTTTTTTCAAGGGATTCCTTTGCAGCACCTCCAATAGAAAATCTAAGATGGAAACCGCCCAAGGCTGTTATCCCCTGGAAGGGTGTAAGGAATTGTGATGAATTTGGTGCTTGGTGTCTACAGGATTCAGGCGGTGACCAGACGAAGTATCTTGCCATGATGGCCAAAGGGATAGGCCATGGCAGAGTAATGACACTGATACCCTCATGACTCTATATAGTCTGAATGATCAGGCTACACGAAGAAAAGGTGAAATTGATCTTTATGGAGATGATCGCTTTGGGGTACACATGCGCTTTTTATGTAATCAGATGAATAAGATTGACTGCCCCTCCTACCTTTACTTTTTCACCCGTGTTCCTCCAAGCAAAGCTCAGACTGCCGGTGCCTATCATTTTGCAGAGGTTCCCTTTGTATTCGGCACCCATGACTTTTTTTTCAAAGCCAGTGAAACTGACAAAAAGTAAAAAAAAAGCATGCAGCGCTATTGGACTGCCTTTGCTAAAACCGGCAATCCGAATGGCCATGGTTTACCTGAATGGCCAACGTATGATCGGGAAAATGATCAATGGTTAACCCTGAACTATAACACCACCCCAAAAAAGGTTTCAAGAGCAAAGAAACTTGGTATCCTTGAAAATGCCTTAGGGAGATGGAAATTACAAATTTACCGTTTTAGGGGAGATTGTTATATCCCGCCAGCGTAGAACGAGTGGCCGTTGCAGTCGTTGTTTTTTGCAGTATGAAAACATTATAAACGGTAATTCGGTATTTTCCAAGTCCCTTATTAAAAAAGATCGATACTATAAATAAATAAGTAACAGTTCACTGGTTCAAAGGTTCAGGGTTTAAAGGTTTAGTGCTTATGGTTTTAAAAGACTAGAGTCAAAAAATTTACAGGTTCACCAATAACTTATTAACGTGTAAAGGCTTGCGAGCAAGGTCAATGAAACGAAGGCAACCCTGAACGATGAACCTTTGAACCTGTGAACGCTTACATAAATAAATAAGCTTTTTTAAGCAATAGATGGTATAATTAAAAAAAATAATAATTTTATAACTTACAGAGGGAATAAATCAGCCATGACAGCAGAACAAAATTCCCCTCCTGAATACAGCGTCTTATTAATTGATCTGGATAATTGTCCAAGACAATTCAGAAATCTGCCTCATACAATTGAACAATTCACCAGAGTTGTCGCCTGCTATGGGAAGCAAGAACCGAAGATCCCGCTCAATTTAGTCACCTTTCTTGCTAAAGCAATAAGTAATGGGAAATTAGAAATTGTAGGCATGCAAAAAAAGGGAAAAAATGCTGCAGATTTTGGTTTAACCTTTTGGGCAGGAAGGCTCATGGCCGAATTACCTCCTGAGACGGAATTTATCATCTTATCAGAGGATACTGATTTAAATCATGTGATAAATCTGCTTCATACTGCCGGCCGGAAAGCTACTCGCATAAATGGCAAATCAAAAAATATCACCCTTGATGATAGTCAAGATAAATTGAATCTCAAGGAAGAAATAGATCCTCCAATTTTAGATGTTGTAGCAGAATACTATTATCAAATTTTACAGCCTGGCAAATCTCGCCCTAGAACAAAAAAAACATTGCATAATAATATCACATCATATTTTAAAAAAAGGAAACAAATAAAACCTGAAAAAATTCTACAAGGATTGATTGATAGAGAATTCATTGAAATTGATGGCCACGACCGTGTAATTTATTCTGATAAAGAGGAACTGCCTTTTTAAAAATCACCTCATAAAGGATTATAGTCAAAAAAACACTTCTCCCTTAATAATTTTATAAATTTTTTTACCGGCAATACCATTCAGCACTGCATTGTTTAATTTACTGTTCGCACCTGTTATTATTTCATTAATAGGTGACCCCTTAGAGTAAATTTTACTTGACTTTATGATATGTTACTTTTATCTTAGTTATATAATCATAAAGGCTTGGATATGATATGGATAAATCAATAATTTACAGAAGCAGCATCAATACCCTTAAGCTTACCAAAGAAGAAAAAACCATCCTGCTGGAATTAAAGAAGGAACTTCATAGATTAGTAGGTGATTCTCTGGCAGGATTATTCCTCTATGGGTCAAAGGCAAGAGGAGATTCTGATGATAAGTCTGATATTGATGTAGCAATTATTGTCCAAGGGCTTACAAGAGAATTAAAAGATAGAATACTTACTAAAATTGCTGATATTGAATTTGAGCACCTTACTCCCCTCTCAACCATAGTGATCTCAAAAAAAGACTTTGATAATCTCAAGAAAAGAGAAAGAAGATTAGCGCTTGATGTTGAAAAAGAGGGTATCTTGATATGACTGAAGAAAATAAAAACATCAATATTCGAGAAGAAATGAAAAGAGCGGATCAATCAATAAAGGCTGCTTGCCTTTTATATAAAAATGGTTTTTTTAATGATGCAATTTCAAGGTTATATTACTTTCTTCTCTATAATATAAGAGCATTACTTTTAACAAAGGGATTTGAGCCGAAAAGCCACGAAGGAGCATTGAGGCTTTTTAGCCTTTATTTTATAAAAACAAGCATTTTTGAAATTAAATCTTCTCATGTATTTTCAAAAATGATGAAATATAGAGAAGAAGCGGATTATAACCCCTCTTATCTCTTTACAAAGGAAGACTTCATTATTTTTTCCAAAGAATCTGAAGAATTAGCTGCTCAGATTAAGGAGTATCTAAAGAAAGAGGGATACCTTTAAATTCAGATACAAATCACTGTGATAACCTATCTCAAAACATCGGCCGCAGACCAAAAAAATCAGGGCTTAACCCCAAGGAAAACCAGAGATAATAGACAAGGAAAACCAGAGATAAGTATGATGTCCCCGGAATCGTCTCCGGAATCGTGCCCTAAGAATCGTGGAATCGGTGTTTCCGGAATCCGGAATTGCCCATATGTTCTCTCTGCGAACTCTGCGTTCTTTGCTTTTGCCCAACAAAGTTAATAAAAAACACAGAGTCAATAAAAAAACTCAGACAAGATAAATAATGTTAATTTATATTTTTTGGGTCTCCTCTTTTCTTAATATATTAAAAAATAAATAATTTAATGGTATCCCAGGAATTTTCATTTTTTTTACGGCTCATCAGCTCAACAGCTTATCAGCTGTATTATTTAATAGGCCCACCACGGCAGCACGTGAATGACGAATTCTGTTGTTGTTGCTCCGCCTCTGATGTCGTAGGCGGTAATTTCAACTGAGTAATAGCCGGGATACTGTGATTACAGTATAAATGCCCGCTTCACCAACAGCCCCAATATTGCAGGACCAGTGCAGCTCATCTCCATCAGGATCAACAAATTCCATCTCATCAGCTATAAAGAGTTGCCCTGTTTTGATTGTCTGAAGTGAATCAAAATCTCTGACAATTACAGGAGGATGATTGATCATGGGATCTCTGTGGCAGCAGAAAATGGTTATTTCACCAACTGAATACATGCCGCCAGGATCAGTAACTTTAATGATACAGTGCAGAGCACCTTCAGTGTAAGGGGTAAAGGCAATGAGCCCTGAAGTAGGATGAATAATGTCTTTTTGAAATGGGCCGGGCTGATAATGTGCTAACCCGTTTAAGGTACACTCATAGGTTAAGTTGAACATATCCTGCTGATCATGATCAGTAGCCAGCACTTGGTAAACATTTACTCCACCCTGTATGTCCGGAGTTTCATTTGTGTAGAAAACTTTGTCCTCCAAAACATCCAGCATCGGCGGTAAATTGGTTAGAGGATAATTTACTACGCTCACAGGAAATTTCCCCTTATCAGTTTCCATTCCGTCAGTTACCCGACAAGTTACTAAGATGCCTTCAGGGGCTTGACCAAATGATGGATTTAAGGCCCGGACATTGGGAAAAAATTCATGTCCGGCGTTATATAAGGCAACAGCCAACACATACATTGGATTGGTCATAGATCTCAAGTAAAGGGCCTCATTATCTCCATCATCGTCTGAGTAATCCAATAAGTTATGAATAACCGCTCCATCTTTTTGGAGTAAGTATGGCGGAAACAGGTCGGTCTTATCTTGACTGAAGGGCCATGTTCCTTTGTCGTCGTCATCATTTTCTCCTTTAGGTACGCAGGAGATAGGGCCGGCCCCTAAGAAAAAACATGGGGTATCACCAATAGTAAACTGAAAGTTTAAATTAGCATCTTCAGCAGTAACATACCGACAAGGTCCACAACCCAAAGACCCTGCGACACAATCATCGGATGCTTCATCACCACCTCCAATGATTTTAATTTTATTCATAGGGGAGCCTTCAGTATTATCACTAAGGGCATCATCTAAATCAGCCAAACTTCCCTCTTCACGAAGGTCGAAGGTTATCGCCTCATTTTCAGTTTGGCAATTATCATCAGCATCATAAAAGATATTAGCGAATTGATAATCTCCGTCATCATTCATAAATAGAGTCATTCCAAGATCAGGGTCTTCGGCCATTATCCAGAAAGTTTGCATTACATTCCACATCTGCCCGTAGATGGGGCCAATTCTGAATAAATGAGGCGCTGAATTTCCTTCAACCGAAACAGTGGGCTTGGTAAACATAATATCATCCATCCTGTATTGATTGCCGGCAATAGTTACTGAATTGATGAATGTTCTGTCTGTAAGCTTGATAGCACTTGCCGAATCATGTACCACTGTTTCAAGGTCAATAAGTGTGGCCTTTTCATTGGCTTTCTGAATAATCTTTTGCAAATCCGCACTAACGTCATGCCAGGAGCCATCCTGTAATTGTCTTCCCAAGGCGACTTCA
>JAUWIR010000164.1 GCA_030605265.1 Pseudomonadota bacterium
CCTCGCCCTTGGCGAAAAATTTAGTATTTGGTGGGTCTCAAAACAGGTGCTCGATTTTTTTGAAACACCGATTAAATGGGTTTCATTTCCGGCGGTGGGTGGGACCATTCTTTACCGGTGATAGCAGTTTCATGATTTAATTGTTTGATAATTGGTTAATTACCTCACTTAAGGAGGTAACTGTCGAAAAAATACGCTGGGTAAATTTGATCGATAAGCCAGCCAAAAACACAGATTCTTTTTAAAAAATAAACCTGGTTTAACAGTGAGGTTAATCGATCAATTTCAAACTGTAGGTTGGAAATTATTTTTTGCTGCATTTTTTCTCCCCTCATATATTGGAAATAAAGTTAATAGATTGATCGATTGCTTAACTTAGGACCATTGCGCTTTTTGCTACCATACAAGCGATATCGCCGCCAACATTAAGCCGATTGTCGTCGTAAATCATTACCGTTTGGATATTTGCATGCCGGGAATATTTTGACACGGATCTAACGTCACCATTGCATAAATCGAGTGCCGTAGTGATCCCGGCATGCCTAAGCGAATGAGGCCAAACATGTCCTATTTTAGCTCTTCTTCCGAGTGCCCTTATAACAAGATACACTCCCGTGCCGGTTATCCTTTTACGCTCTTTTACGGCTGGTGAAAGATGGTGGAATAAAGCCCCTGGTTCATCGCCTCTTACTTTTATCCAATCTGAAAGAGCTCGCTTTGTTTCCTCCGGAAGAGTTAATTTAATCCGCTCAGTTTTTCCCTTACCCAAAACAGAAACAGTAGAATTATCAATATCAACGTGCTTTAAATCCAAGGTTACTACTTCATTTCGACGAAGTGATAGGTCGAATAGTAAGTGCAATATGGCCTGATCTCTAATACTTTTTGTAACCTTTTTGGGTGTTTTTGGTGTCGCTGCCGTTTCCAATAATGCCCTGAAACCTTTCCCGCCACAGCCTCTTGTATCACGATATGCTGATGCTGGTAAATTGGATACTTGTAAATTGAAAGGAATTATCCCTATTATGTTGCCTAATTTCACAAGGGAGCGCAGGCAGGACAGCCTTCTGTTTATAGTATTGGATGCCAATCCTTTCTCTACCAAGTGCCCTTTATATTTCAGGGCGATGAAATTCGCTTGGCCTTGCGAGCTGGACAAAAGTTTTTTCGCTGCATCCTCAAGGCTATCAGCGCCTATAAAGCTCTGAAAATCGCCGATATCAGCCTTTAGAGCCTCGATAGTGAGTTTGTTCTTTCCAGATAAGAAACTTGAAACTAATTCAGCGTATGGGTTTTTGGTGAGGTTTAATACTGGTAGTGAAGAATGTAAGGTTGATACTTGAGGTAGGTATAACATTTGACGCCTCCTTTTTGGTTGAAAGAAGGCCGCGCTTAAAGTAAAATATACAACAGACTGTCTTTCAAGTGGCGGCAGTTACTTGAGACAGCTTAGAATAGGTGAGGTACTTTGAATACCTTGCCTATTCGCTTATTTATCTTTCAATATTTCCTTTTCTTGTATCTCTGATCATCCTTTTTGCTTTTATTTGTAGCCTGTACGCTTCCATTAATTCTTGGTAGATTAAATCCCCGGAAATCTCATACCTTTTGCAAATTAAGCCTTTAATATATCCACCTGAAAGATTTTCACGTGACCTTTTGGCTTCTGCCCTCCTACAGCTTTTACAGCGGGATCTATAACCCTTTTTGCTCCTTTTATCTTCAGAAAACTCCTCTATCAGCTTTTTTACATGGCATTTTGAACAAATTTTAGTAACCATGTTACTCTATTTTTCACCTCTGATAAGTTTATCTAAATCCTCTCTTAAAAAACGGTATGCTCTACCAATTTTATTTCCTTTTATTTTTCCCTCATGAACTAATTTCAAAAAAGTTTTTTTTGTGGTTTTCAAATATTTAACAGCTTCATCTGTGGTCATCACTTTTTCATTTTCCATTCTCAAAACCTTTATTTATTATCAATTACCATTAATTACTATCATGCTATACCCATCAATCGGCATTGTCAACAAAAAAGTTTAAAAAAAATTCACTACTTTAAGTTCTATAAAAATTTGTTATACTAAATTGTTTACATTAACAGTTTATTTTTATTGTAAGATAAGGAGATAGGTATGGAAAAAATCACTTTTAGTACTGATGAAGTATGGAATGATGAAAAAGAGTATATTGTATTTTGGGCTAAAAAAAATAATGAAGAAATTATTTGTAGGATTGACAAAAATGCATTAAATGATCATTTTAACGCTGAACAATCAACACCACTTTCTGCTTTCCGAGAAAACAGAATAAAAATTAATCAAATTGCTGAAAATAAAATTCAAAAAGGTGACTATACTATCGATGGCACAATATTAATAACAACACTATCGATGGCACAATATTAATAACAACACGTGATCTATGTTCCTGATATATTGGGGAAAGATTAACATAATGAGGGTTAAATTTAACTAAATCCTTGGAGGACACAATGAAAGGGATGCCTTAAGTCTATCTACCACAACACTTTTTGTATTTCTTCCCGCTACCACAAGTGCAGGGTTCATTCCTGCCAACTTTAGCTGTTCTTATGATAGAGGGCGGCCCTTTCCCCTTTTGCATAACAAAGTCTATACATTCTATAGAAGGCAGTCTAAAAGAAAAAACCGTCTTGCCATCTTTATTAGTAACAGCAAAATCACCTAATCCAATGATATCCATACCAATCAAGACATCTATCTTGGGGCCAAGATCCCCATCAGTAACTTTTAAAGTGGGGATTTTAATCTTATTTGGAAGGCCTATACTGATTAAATAAGTCTTACTGAGTCTAATATTGTTTGTAGTATGAACCTGGGCCATGCCTATAGGTTTTAATCCACATTCGTCAACAACTTTCTTTGAAATAACTGTATTCGTGGCGCCAGTATCCCATAGCGCATCATATACCTTGTGTGGTGGCGGGCCTTCTTTATTTGAAGGGTCATAAGCCTGGAAAATAACAATTTGATTAATTAATACTTTTGATAAATTATTATATCTCGATGTAAAGGAAAATACTGGATTTTGAGGCATTATGCAAAGGATACCCTTGAATGGAACGTCATTGAATAACTGTCTTCACCTGGGTCACATTTTTGAACCAAGAATGTTCCTACTTCATGATGCTTTGAAGTTTCTCTTATGGCTTCTACTTCTGAATCATAAAAACCAATTATATTGCAATTTTTAATGACAAGGATTTTCCCATTATATTTTTTAACTAATTCTTCTTGATGATCTAAATAATATTTAAATTCTTTTTCTAAATTGTCAGCCATGGGTGAACCCTCCTAATTGTTTTATACTTAAATAACTATCATATTTTTAAGAGAATATCAATAATAATTTCTTTTCGGTTGGATGGCAGGATCGCCCCGCCATAGTGGAAAAGAGAAAAGAATAAAATTATCAAAACAGATATTATCTTAACCAAAAATCCCTATCAATTAAGCCCGACCTCTGAAGGTATTCTGTATTGAAAAAGATCCTCATACACCATGGGATAAAAATCTTCTCCTTTGCCGATAGCTATTCTTTCGCTAAAAACGTCCAGCAAATAGCGTTTTTTTCGCTTTGGCCTTAACCCATCCACAACCTAAAGGGCTAAGAATCGAGTGAGGATAAAACGGCCTTTGTGCCGATCTCTGGTGGGTAAAACAAAGGGATTCGTCGCCACTACCTGCGCAAGGTGGTGATTCTTTTTTGGTGACGTTGGGGGGAAGGGATTTTTTCGCTCCGGCCATTTTCCCTCCGGTAGTTCTTTGCTGGGAACCACCGGGTTTGCCTTTGGTAATATTCACCAGCACCTCTCCCAACTTCGCCTCTGCGTCCAGGAGGAGGTCGGCGATATCCTGAGCATCAGAAAGAGCGGCGTCTTTAGCGGCATAGGCAATACCCACCTTTTCTATGGCCCTTATCTTCGCCCTCTGTGATTATAAAGCTCACTTGGTCACTTTCCCCGTTTCAAATGTTAAAAGTATAGGGTTTCACGATTTGAAATCAGAAAAATAAGGAAGACTTCTGATCACCCTAAAAATAAGGGGTATTACAACTACCCCTAAAGTTTTGTGGAACTTTCAAAGATTAATAAAACAGATATTATCCTCGTAAAAAGATTTCAATAATTCCGCTTTATGCAATCATCGGGAGTGCCTTACCAAAAACATAGGTCGGAGGGCCCAAAAAAAATAAAGCACTCCCGAAACATCATAATATTATTAAATCATCGGATATGGACAGCTTTCAACAGCCCTTATAATCCGCTCATCACCATTCTTTTTTGCCTCGTTAAACCGCATAGCGAGCCGGGATTTTATAAAACCCATGTGTCGCCCCTTTTGCGTACTTATACGCCCCTCGGCTTCCTCAATTAAGGATTTTCTAATTTCCTGATCTTCCATAAATTTTATCAATTTATCTATCTTTTCAACCAATTTTTCCATTATTCATTTCCTTTTCCTGTGATTTATAAACCTTTTTTTCTTGCATTTTAACATTTTTCTCGATAGCATCAATTTTTCCGAATAGCATTTCCTTGATTATCTTTCTATTCCGCCCTCTGGCCTGTTCTAGCCATAAATTTTCTTGTAGCAAAGGGAGCGAATCAATGCTTTTAATAATGGCAATGCATTCTTCAATAGGCAGATCTTCAAACCTCCCCGAGTTCTCGACTCCTAAAAGTTCATTTTTGCTATGTTCATCTAAAGCCGCCTTTGCTGCAGGGTCTAACGGCTTGATCTCTCGTAACAATTTTCCGTAATGGTCCCATTTCGGTTGTAACGATTTTCTGATTTTTTCCCAGACATCCACGGAAAGAAAATTCCGCCCGCCCTGGAAAACGAATTGCTTTTGCTCCCCGGAAGCGTCATAATAGTTAACTCCTAGAGAACCGGGACGATTCAACACAATATACATTTTTAATCTCCTCCTAAAATAAACAAACGCCAGTTGCTGAAAAAATATGATCTCCTGATAAATAGCCGCCTGGCGGTACTATCCGGCTATGGCCCTCGTCTTCATCATCATCCCAGGTTCCACCCTGTGAATCCGTTCGGCACAATCTTTTTGACTTTCTAATAAATTCTGACCTTGGATCAAGGGCGGTATCCGCTTTGTCGAAAGTTCCCTTTGATCTTCCCACAGACAATGCCCTTGATTGTCTGATAAAGGCATCTCTTGGCTCTTCACCGTCCCGTCTTGGCCTTGAATCATTTTCATCCTGCTTTATTTCAATTCCGTTTGCCATGTCCTGACACTGCTTTAAAAATAATTCTCGTGGTCCCATACTAATACCTCCTAATCAATATTGACTTGGTTGAATTTCTGCTTTATATCATCCAGGGGTAATGGATGACTTTTGAAAAAAGTTTTTAATTTATTTGCAAGATGAGTATTGATGTTCAATCGCTCCCGAATTACGGCCCTCAAATCATCAATTCTCGATGGACCGGTTATTAGTGATACTTCTAATTTTTTTATTCTGCTTTCTGTACTCATACCATCACCACCCCGAGCTTAATTTCACCATCATTAACGGCAATATTCTGTTTTATTCCGTCACCCCAATCCATAACGCCGCCCATATTATCAACACAATTTTTCAATGCTTCCTCGTATCCATCGCCCTCATACTCATCAGAAAAATGTGAGTGCTCTAAACGGTGTAATCTTTTTTCTACTGCATTAAGATTTATTTTTGAACTCATTATGCTCATTTAATTGCCCTCCCTTCAAGCGCTGTGAGCCGTTCCTGGATATCCTCAGTATCAATTCCCCGAAAGGCAAATTCTAAAACAGCCTTTGCTGCTGCTATTCTTGCCGATGCCGGGGCCTGTTGGTCATTCATAATTTGCTGAAAAACATCTACCGTTTCCTCTGAAAGCTTCTGAAGTCTACCTATTGCCGCCTCTACTGCCTGCTTTTTTGCCCCTAAATAAGCTTTTTTAAATTCCGGCTGCTAGCAAATATCGCCAAAGAGAAACCTCGCTAATATTAAGCGTTTTCGCCGCCTCCTGCATAGTCGGAGAGTCAAGAAGCGCTATGATTGCTTTTGTCTTTTTTGCCGGAATTCCTTTCATTTCCTTACAATTTCTTTCATTTTTATTTGGTTATGGAAAGGGTCATTATGTTAATCTTTTTTAGTTATTCCACGATATCCTTTTTGCTGCTGTGATTTACCCAAAACTCTTTTCCCCCGTCAAAATATCCACCATTTCAGATAATGGCTTTTGTGTCTCCCGTGCCCGGTTGATACAAGAGAGAAGTTTATCAATAGATTTCAGCCTCTTTTGTGCCATAGCAAGCTCGAATAATGGGAAAGGCGTTTCCTCACATAAAACGGCAAGAAATTTGTCTTGAATGACTGACGTTTTTAATGATGTTAAAGGCATAGATTTGTTCTCCCGTAAATTTAATTTGGTGACGATTTGGTGACGGTCTTTTTATATGCCAACACCCCTAAAATCAATATATTTGAAGCTGGTTTGAAGGATCAAAACAACCCTTACATGAAAAACCAGATTGCCGCACATCCCATCCTTAGCTGGTCTACTATGGACGTATGGCTTTATATCTTCTGGCGGGGCATCCTGATCAATGATGCCTACCAAAAAGGTTTTGCCAGAATCGGCTGTTTTCTGTGCCCGGTAGCCTCTCTAATGAATCATTACCTCATGGATTATTACTACCCAAAGCTCTGGAAAGGGTGGCTGCATAACTTATCCGAATTTATCACCTACCGCCATGGTATTCAGGAAATCCCTTTCCACAAAGGTGAAAAGAGGGTCCATACAGCAAACCGCCTCATCAAAAACGCCCATATCAAATGTGCCAATTGCCGTAAGATCATCTGCTGGAAGGGAAAACATTATAACCAGGCCCAAGGTCTTACTACCAGGAAATGGCAGTGCTTATCCTGTCATGCCAAAAAGGAAGGGATACCCAAAAGATATCTTCGGCGTGTTATAGACAAAAAAGTGCTAAAAGCCAAAAAGAAAGAGTTTGTTCCAACCAATACTTCAATCAATACTTCAACAACTTCAACCCTTACCCAAAAGGAGGTAACTTAAAAGTGATTAAGATCTTCGGCAAAAAATTTTGTTCTGCTTGCCAAGAAAAAAAGGCAGAGCTTACAGCTCAAGGCATCAACTATGAGTATCATGATCTTGATACTCCGGATGGTTTGGCTGAGGCGGCTGTTCATGGCCTCATCGGCAGGGACCTTTCTTTACCCATCATCCTGGAGGTTGATTCAGAAAATAATGCTAAAAAACCCATTGGACAGTCTTTATATGATACTCAAAATAAAAGTCCTGAAAATCCTGCGGTTGTTCCTGTCAATGATAATGACCCTATAACCCCTGATAATCCTGATACTCCTGAGGGCAAATGACCATGAATGCAAATGATGGACCTGAATACAGACCACTCAGCCCGGGAAGGCTTGACATAGCCGCCTTCATCAAAGAGTTGGTCGTAACAAGGCAAAAATACCGGATTAAAGTGACTGCCAAACTCACCTCTGATATTGAAGCCCGAAGGATCGCCCTTCTTGCTGCCAACTGCTATCTCAAACATGGTGGGAATGTGCATCAGGCAGGTTTTCTGGAAGGTGATATCTATGAGGCAGCCAAGATGCTTGCCCTTGCCTGTAACCCTATATCAGATGAAATAAGAATTGAGGAACTGTCAATGATACATGGAAATCGTGGAGTCTTTCGGAATTTTAATCCTTTAAAATTATCCATTGAGGGTAAAGAGAGGTATTTAACTGCCTACACTTTTCTTGATGCCCTCATTATCAGAAACCTAAACACCATAGAGGAGAAAGCACATGAGCGAATACACAAATTTAAAGATCGAAGACTTGATCAGCGAAGATCAATTAGCACAGCTATTCAAAGTCGGACCCTCAACCATAAAAAGATGGAAGACGGAAAGAGGATTGCCCTCCGTGAAGTTGGGTAAAACGTACTATATTTTGGAGCAGGATTTCATGAATTGGTTTTTACAACAAAAAGGGGGACGAGACTCTGAATAGGGGGTCTAAAATATATTCAAAAATGTTCCAGTTTGGTCTGATTTTGGTCTGATTTTGCACCAATTGGATATAAGTTTGAACGGAAAAGTTGTTGGCCTAGGGGTTTAATTCGGTTTCTCTCATCGTTTCAAAATAAGCAGGTTTTGGGGTGGGGAGGATCAAATTTTAACCCAACTCTTTTTAAAAAAACATATTTCCGGAAGGAAACCGGTTTTGTGAGATGTCAAAGGAATGC